>JAPLSR010000410.1 GCA_026398545.1 Candidatus Sumerlaeota bacterium
CAGCGGGTTTGTTGCGGTTGCGGCGGGATGGTGTCACAGCCTGGGTCTGAAGGGAGACGGCTCTATTGTCGCCTGGGGGTATAATAATTATGGACAATGCAATGTCCCCACACCGAACAGCGGTTTTGTGGCGGTTGCGGCGAGCCATTGGCACAGCTTAGGTCTGAAGGGAGACGGCTCTATTGTCGCCTGGGGGGATAATGATTCTGGACAATGCAATGTCCCCTCACCGAACAGCGGGTTTATGGCGGTTGCGGCGGGATTTTGTCACAGCCTTGGTCTGAAGGGAGACGGCTCTATTGTCGCCTGGGGAAGAAACAATGAAGGACAATGCAATGTCCCATCTCCGAACAGCGGGTTTGTTGCGGTTGCGGCGGGATGGGGGCACAGCCTGGGTCTGAAGGGAGACGGCTCGATAGTCGCCTGGGGGTGGAATGATTATGGACAATGCAATGTCCCTTCTCCGAACAGCGGGTTTGTTGCGGTTGCGGGGGGATGGGTTCACAGCCTGGGCATAAGGCCGATACCGATGCCGGAGAGGATTAAACGCTATCTGCTGGGGCTGGATTCGGATAAAACAGGCTTGGACTTGAACAGCGACGGCAAGGTTGATATCGCGGACCTGATTTGGTATCTGTTAGGTAAACGCCTGACGAAATAAAAGACATCGTTTTTCCCCATGCCTTCGGAAGGGAAACTTTTTTACGAACAAGATTCCCATGACTTACCACAAAATTGTGTTTTTTCATTGTCAGCCCTGAGCAACTGTGTTACCAGCCTTTTTTATCTTTATTGCCCAAAAAAGACAATATGAGCATCATGAATATTATTACACCATCGCCTGACAGTGTTCCCCCATCTGCTGGAAAACCTGAAAGAGATTCCTCAGCGCCGCCAGAGAAAAAAAAGCGCGAAATTTCCCCCGCCCGCATCGTCATATTCAGCTTCGTCGGTGTTATTGTTATTGGCACACTCCTCTTGTGCCTGCCGGCGAGCGGCACCAGAAAACCGCTTAAGGTGGAGGATGCCCTCTTCACCGCCACAAGCGCCGTCTGCGTCACGGGTCTCACCGTGGTGGATACTGAAAAGGATATCTCATTTGGGGGCCAGACTGTCGTCCTGACACTAATCCAGCTGGGCGGACTGGGCATCATGACCTATTCCACCTTCTTCTTTCTCCTCTTCAGGCGCAAATATATCTCCCAGAATAATGTGGTCGTCCTGAGTGAAACACTATCCACAGGCACAAGTGACGTGCGAAGGCTTCTTTTTGCCGTCTTCAAGGTCACCATGATGTTTGAACTCTGGGGGATACTCCTCCTTTATCTCTTCTGGAGAAAAACACTGCCTGCGGATAGAATCTGGTGGGATTGCGCCTTCCATTCCATAAGCGCCTTCTGCAACGCCGGCTTATCCACATTCAGTGCAAACGTTTCTCATGTCCGCCAAATCAAGTCCGGTTGTGCCGTCATCATGGGGCTGATTATCTGCGGCGGGCTCGGGTTCACAGTCATTGAATCACTCCTCTATCGCAGGTATTACATCAAATCCGGACGGAAGGTCCTGCCGCTCCAGACCAAGGTTGTCCTGACCACCACGGCATTCCTGATTATCTCCGGCACCCTCCTCTTCTGGATTCTGGATGCCCACCATTCGCTGGATAATGACCCCTTCTTCAACAAGGGTTTTCATGCCCTGTTCCAATCCGTGACGAGCCGCACTGCGGGATTCAATACCGTGAATCTGGGAAAGGCAAGCGCCCTCGGGGTCATCCTGCTCACAATCCTCATGTTCATTGGTGGAAGCCCCGGCTCCACTGCGGGCGGCATCAAAACAACAACAGCCGCCATCATCTTCGCCACCATCCGCAGTCTTATGAAAAATCCCCAGAAAGGCGATGTCGAAATCTTTAAAAGACGCATCCCTGCTGATATCGTCAACCGCGCATTCGTCATAGCCGTCCTGTGCTTCGCCCTCGTCTCATCCGTCACAATCCTCCTGACTATCACAGAAGGTATTAAGATGTCAGCATGGCCAAAAGGTCAGGAACCCATCCTGCGCCTCCTCTTCGAGACAGTTTCCGCCTTTGGAACCGTCGGCCTTTCCACAGGCATCACGCCCCATCTCTCCGTGATGGGCAAACTCCTCATCACCATGACCATGCTCATCGGGCGGGTGGGACCCCTGACGGTGGTCATCGCCATGTCGGAATCAAAACATGTGTCGAACTATCACTACCCCGAGGAAAAGGTGATGGTGGGTTAAGATTTGCGGATATGGATAAGGTGAATTTATGACGCAGGAAATCAAAAATATTAAGGAAATACTCGCCGGACTTGTCCAGGAGGCTCTTGTTGCGTATTCCAGAAAACAGGGAGCAAAACCGCCTGACATCTCCATCATAATTGAACGCCCCAAAAACAAGGAATTCGGCGACTTCGCCACCAATGCCGCCATGCAGACTGCCCGCCACTTCAAAAAGAATCCCTACGAAATCGCCGAGGGATTGAAGTTGCTCATCCCCCCCAACCCATATATACAGGAGGTCACCGCCGTCAAACCCGGCTTCATCAACTTCCGCCTCAATCCCGCCACGGGCAGTCTCATACTGAAAAATATCCTCGCCTTGGAAAAAAACTACGGCAGACAGAACATCGGTGAGGGGAAAAAGGTGCTCATTGAATTCATGAGCGCCAATCCCACCGGTCCCCTCCATATCGGTCATGCCCGCAATGCCATCCTCGGCGATTCCATCGCACGCGTCCTCGAAGCCGCAGGTTATAAGGTCACGCGGGAGTATTATTATAATGACGCCGGTGTCCAGATGAAGAAACTTGGGCTATCCGTGATGGCGCGCTATCTCCAGGCACTCGGCAAGGATGTCCCCTTCCCAGCCGACGGCTACCAGGGTGACTACATAAAAGAAATCGCAGGGAAACTCGTCTCAGAACGCGGTGAAGCCCTCGCCTCCAAAACTGACATCCAGACCTTCACCCACTATGCCGCAGACCACATCATCAAACTCATCGATGCGGATATGAAAACCTTCGGCATCCACTTTGACAACTGGTTCAGCGAGGCATCACTTCACAGAAATGGCAAGGTTGACGCCACAATGGAATATCTGAAGGGCAAAGAGATGCTTTATGAAAAAGAGGGCGCCTGGTGGTTGCGCTCTGCGAAATTCGGCGATGAAAAAGACCGTGTGGTGGTCAAATCGGACAGTGAAAAAACATATCTTGCGCCCGATATCGCCTATCACAAGGATAAATTTGACCGCGGTTTTGACCTCCTCATCAACGTCCTTGGAGGCGACCATCATGGCTATGTCCCCCGCCTCATGGCAGGCGTCCAGGCGCTCGGCTATGACCCTCAACGCCTCCGTTGCATCGTCTTCCAGATGGTAACCCTCCTCAAGGATGGAGAACAAATTAAATTGTCAACACGTTCCGGCAAATTCATCACCCTGCGGGAGGTCATCGAGGAACTCGGCGTGGATGTGGTGCGCTTTTTCTTCCTGATGCGCAGCGCGGACAGCCAGATGGTATTTGACTGGCAACTCGCCAAGGACCACTCCATGAACAACCCCGTCTTTTATGTCCAGTATGCCCATGCCCGCTGCTGTAGCCTGTTTAAAAAGGCGGATGAACTGGGCATCACTTGGGCAGGACCTGAAAAATGCGATATCAGCCTCCTCACACTTAAAGAGGAACAGCAGGTCATAAAGGAACTAGAACGCCTCCCTGAGGTGGTGAAATTAAGCGCTGAAACCTTTGAGCCCCACCATATCACCGCCTATCTGTGCGAACTCGCCGGCGCCTTCCACGCCCTCTTCACCTCAGGGACAAAGGATGAGACAAGGAGATTCCTCCGCCCCGATGAGCCTGACCTGACACAGGCGCGCCTGACGCTTGTCGCCGCACTCCGCCAGACACTCGCAAATGCCCTGACCCTTATCGGCATCACACCCATTGAACGTATGTGAATAAAGAAAACCATACATCTTGTTATTGACATGCCTCCGCATTATCCTTTAACAGAAGTATTGTTGATAATGTCATTGAACCTGATAGTTCCAGCGGCCTTCGAAATGAAACAAATAATGCCTTGGAAATATCTTATGAAGAAGTTTTTTTTCTTTATTTCTGTTTTCATATTCTTTGTGTCATTATCCTGTGCTGATGAGATAGCAGAGATTCCGCTTCAGAGCCTGCCTATTGATTATTACATTCAGAAAGGCCTTTTACCAAAGGATGTCACTCCCAAAAGACAATATTATAACCTCGATTTGCGTTGGATGCCCGGGGAATTTAAATACACAACCAGCACTCCAGGGATTTACCATATTGATATGACCGGAGCAGGCAGTGTTGCAAATCAGGGGATCATTTTCAAAAATACCGGATCCGGCAATATTCAAAATCCCTGGGTCGTTCTTAACGGAGAAAAAAATTGGTATAGTGTGGATACAATATTGACGGAGATTCTGGGCGGTGAGACTGATCCGAAAAAAAAGGCTTTTTTTATTTGGAAATTTATGAAATTGAACCGCTATCACTGGTATCCTGCTGACGGCAGCAATGAAATCCATGATCCCACCAAATATTTAAATGTGTATGGTTATGGTTTCTGCGACGACAGCGCTACCAATATGGAAGCACTTTTTAAGAGAGCCGGATTCTCAATGTCCCGAGTCTGGGGTCTTTCAGGACACGTTATACCAGAGGTCTATTACAACACCGCATGGCACATGCTTGACGCGGACCTTGAGGTATTCTACCCTGAAAGAGACAATATTATCGTTGCAAGCGTTGAGGATTGCGCCTCTGATGGCTGGCTGGTTTCTCGAGTTTCCGGTTCGTCAATCGCGTCTCTTTATACAACAACCTCTAACAACTCCACATACCAAAACGCATGGAACATTACACATACCATGAGCATGACCCTGCGTCCGGGCGAACAACTGGAGCGATACTGGTATAATTGGGGCAAGTATCGCGACAACTTATATCATCAAGAACCGCCCCGATATGGAAATGGCCGTATGCTTTATTCGCCTGACCTGTCTTCAAATATCTTTAAAAACGGATTTCAATCCCTGACAAATATTGAAACATATTCTGATTCAAATACTACACCCAATATCCACCTTGCAGACCCAACTCAAAGTGGGATCCTTTTATGCAAAATGAGCAGTCCATATTTATTTGTCGGGGGAACGGTTCAACTAAATGTTTATTGTGAAGGTTCAACGGATACAATCTCTGTGTCATTTTCAAAGACAGGCTCTTCATGGAGCAAATTATTGGACATAAATGGTCCCACAACCTCTACTTTTGAAATCAGTTTGGATTCTCCTATAGCTCCCACATCGAGTGCTGCATGTTATTCCTTTTTTATCCAATTTATTCTAAATGGCGCCGCGAAAAATTCTGTGGGTATGAATGACATCCGTATCTGTGGCGATATTCAGTGTGCTCCGGTAGCGCTCCCGACACTCCGACCAGCTATGACTAATTCATGTAATGTAACATTTTCAGCGGACGCGGGGGGCATCCTTGAAATAAGACATATATACAATGAGTTGAATACTGTTTATCCTCCATCATCGCCTGACTGTCCTGTTTTTCCCAAAGATGATGGTATCATCTCCACCACAGCACCCATTCTCTCATGGGAGGACACGCCCTGCTCAGGCACCATCTCAAATCATGATATCATGGTTTCTTGGGACCCGATTGGCATTTTACCGATCACGCCATTGATGTGGAAAACATTAGGCGCAACCAATTCATGGCAACTACCTGACGGATGGCTGCTGGACGGGCAGACTTATTATTGGAGAGTGCGCACGAGGAATAATGCCGACTGGGGGCCATGGAGTGAGCCATGGTCTTTCACCGTAGTATTAAACCCATCTGGCATAATGCAATGGAAATCCTATAAATAAAGATTCAGTTCCATTCGCTTATACTGATAATTTCCCACAGTAATGATTGGGAGAAATACAGATAAAAATTTATAGGAGGAGGACTTAATGTTCAGTGGACTGACACGGCAGGAGCGGAAAATTCTCCTCCTCCTTGTGATAATCATCGCAATGGGGATAGGAATTCAAAAGTATTATTCCCGCTCAGGCACACGAGTGGATGTCTTAACCAACAGGCAATCCACAGAAAAGACGGGCGAAGGGGAAAAGGCGTCTGATTCCTCTTTTGCGACCCACACAGCCCTCCCACAGAGCGGTGCAATGGCTCGGCTTGTGAATATCAACACTGCCACACTGGAGGAACTTCTCACCCTGAAGGGTCTCGGACCCACAAAGGCACAGGCAATCATTTCCTATCGCAACGTCCATAAAGGATTTAAAAGCATTGATGAGCTGGATAATGTGCCGGGTATAGGCCCGGGCACGCTGGCATGGGTGCGGGATTTTGTGACAGTCAGTGAGAAAAAGAACCCACAGTCAGGTGTAATCACACCTGAAAAAACCTCCCGCCGCATTCCAGCTATCCAATGCACCCCGGAGCCATCCCCCACACCGACTCCCCCGCCACCCACACCAACGCCCATCATCAAAGTCAATATCAACAGGGCAGGAATACTGGAATTGATGACCCTTGAACTGATAGGTGATGTGAGGGCGCAAAAAATCATTGAATACAGGAAGAAAAACGGACCCTTCCGCTCACCCGAAGACCTGACGAAAGTCAGAAGCATTGGTGAGAAAATCTACCTCCTGAACAAGAACAGAATATCCATCAAAGATGAATAATATAATTCCCTCTATACAAATCTGCCTGAATTTGAAAGAGGAAATTACTCATCATTTTATTTGACATAAGGATTCAGCATGTTCTATTAATAAAACATATTTGAATAACATGATATTACCAAAAGCAAAATGAAAGGTGGTAATATAAAATGAGGATTTTTTACACAACGATTATCCTGTGCGCGATATTTCTAATGCTGAATTACGGAATACCCGCCCAGCTAAATCCCTTTGCGCCATCATCCGCTATGGACACCATGAATGAGGGGTCCGTCAGCGGAGGTCTTTCGTCAAAGACTTACCTCGACAGGGCGCGTGAGGTTGGAATCGCACCGGGCTCACGTCCTGCCGCCACACCAGTCCCCAGACCGCCGGGGGGAGAGGTGTTGTATATTGATGAAATGGGCGCCAGAGCCTCTACGAGACCCGGAATGCCCATCATGTCTGAACAGCCCCTTGCTCCCGGCGTGCCCACACCCTCGCCCACACCCAAAATGATACGCGTCTTGACCGGCTCCCGCGTTGAGTGCGCTGTCTATGGAATCCTCCTTGAAGATATTATCTATAAGGATGTCCCTGAATCGGAAAAGGGAAATTATTATGACGACGGGGCACATGGAGGGGACCAGGAAGCTGGAGATGGAACATAT
>JAPLSR010000398.1 GCA_026398545.1 Candidatus Sumerlaeota bacterium
CAGGCCACGACCGCGGTGCGGGAGAAGGGCGGTGCTGGCGTCAATTGTTGTTACATTAGTTGTCCAGTTACGCTGGGAGCGTAAGGTCTCCGTGCCATTGAACCCGCCATATAGCTTCACGCCTGACAGCATTGTAATCGCCTCAGGATAAGTCCCCTGCGCTACCCATACTTCATCATTGGCTACATCTGCGTCATTAATCCCTGCCTGAATTGTCGTATAGGCATCAGCCCAGGAATTTCCATTATTCGCTCCGGTGGCATTTTTATTCACATACACCACGCCGCTTACAGAAATCGGGAAAACTAAAAAACAAATCATCATTATAATCGGGCCTATTTGTTTTATACTTTTCATCTCTGTTCCTCTTTTTTGAAAAATCGTATTGTTAAATTTAACCACGGAAGGGCTATCGTGAGCAGACCCTCCCATTACTGAAGCCTCGAACGCCGTGAATGATTTAAAACAGCCATGCTACCTGATTATGCAATTGAAGGTTTCGACATCGCTGATAAGAGCTACGGGAAGGAACTGTTTAATCCGCATCCGAAAGTCAATAATAATTTGAAATATTGCGGTATCCCAACAGGAATTCCTGAAAGTAACATCATAGTTTAATCCACAGATTTCGCAGATTTTCACAGATAATTAACACTAATTTTTTTATTCGTGAAAATTGGTGAAGATTCGTGGATGAGATATTTCAAATATTTTTTGTTAGAATTCGGACATGCACCCACATCCTGAGAGATTTAAAATTTCCCCTTGTGTCTTCGTGCCTTCGTGGTGAATTTAAGGGATAAATTCTTACATCTATCGGGTCAGAAGAAAATCATGAACAAATCGGTCATCTCTCTGCGGCGCTGGAACCTGATGGCGATTGCAACGTTTTTCATTCTGACGCTTGCCATGTTCTGGGATGTCCTGTTCACAGGGAAAAATACCATCCTCTCTCTGCCGGGGACAGACCTCACTTCCCAGTTTGTCTTCTGGAGGAGTTTCGGATACAATCATCTCCGGCAGGGACATCTCCCCCTCTGGAACCCACATATCTTTTCCGGGATGCCCTATTTCGGGGAATTTCAGTCCGCCCTCTTATATCCCCTGAACTTTCCCTATCTCTTCCTGCCGCTGGCGAAGGCGATTAATGCGGGGATAGCGCTGCACGTCTTTTTAGGAGGGCTTTTCATGTTCTTCTGGGTGCGGCGGCGGCGGCTGCATCCCTTTGCCTGCATTGTTGCGGGTGCGCTTTTCATGTTTTGCGCCCCGCACTTTCTTCACATCTATGCCGGGCATCTCCCGAACTTATGCCCCATGATTTGGGCGCCACTGATTTTTCTCGCCATCGACGGATTTCTTGAAACGCGCTCACTCTGGTTCTGGTTTCTCGGTGTCCTGGGGGTTGCAATGCAGGTCCTGGCTGGACATCCCCAGTATGTCTTTTACACCGCCGTGGCGGCGGGCTTGTATTCACTTCTGTGCGCGCCCGGATTGACAAAGCGACCGACAGACCTTTTGTGGATTCTGGGCATCTGGGTTGTGGCGGGGACACTGACAGCGGTGCAGGTTCTCCCCGGACTCGAGGCGTCGGGGGAGAGCGTGCGCGGTGGAGGGGTCCCATACGAATTTGCCGTCAGGTTCTCCTTTCCACTGGAAAATGTGCTCACGCTCCTGATTCCAAGATTTTTTGGTCCCGGCATCTCAGAAAGGGGAGTCATCTACTGGGGCCGGTATTATGAGTGGGAGATGACGATTTTTTTCGGCGTGGTCGGACTTTTCCTTGCAGTGTATGGAGCCATTTTTGCGGAACCCTCCCGACGCCGCCACTCCATCGCCCTGGCGCTAATCCTGTTTTTGCTCTCCCTGGGCGCCCACACACCGCTCTTTCGCCTCCTATACGATTACATCCCGGGATTTGATAAATTCCGCGGCGCTGCCAAATTCACATTTCAGATGACGCTATTCCTCCTGATGCTTGCGGCGTGCGGGCTGGATGCCCTCATGCGCGCAAGTGTCCCGCCCCCGCCCACCGGCGGTAAATCCGCAACCGGAGGATATGATTTTAGACCGCGCCTTGCGGGATTCATCACAATTGCGGCGGGTATCCTTTTTGTGATTGCGGCGCTGTATGTCCGCTCCTCGTCCGCATCCGGGGGCGGTTTCATTCAGGGACAGATGGCGGCGATTCTCAATACTGCGGAATCATATCTACCTTCCAATTTGCCGGGGGATGAGGGATTTGTGCGCCAGGCGGGACTGACCGCCTCCAACGGTCTTCTTGTGTGCGCGGGGACATGCATCGCGCTGGGAATCCTCCTCGTGACAGCATGGTCTTTCAGAAAAGCAGTCTGGGGAGTCGGCTTCCTCGCCATCCTTGAGATATGCATTTTTGCACGCACCTATCGTCCCACATTTGACCTCTCACTCCTTGAGCCGACATCCCTTGAAAAAGGGATTGCCGCCGAAAAGAGCGACATGCGCCTCCTGAATCTTTATAACCCCAACAGCGCCATGTACTCTGGTCTATACGACCTCTGGGG
>JAPLSR010000477.1 GCA_026398545.1 Candidatus Sumerlaeota bacterium
GTAAGCGGCGCTATTCGCAGCGAAGCAAGCCACCACATCGCCGCCAGCGCCACCAACATTTGAATAACAATCCACCAAAGGTTAATCGCTGCCGGCAATGGAAATGCCACGAGCAGTGGTCCCAGCGGTCCGATGAGCGCAATCTGTCCCTCCGCCCATTGTGGATACCCGCAAAAAATGAGATGATTCCAGAGAGGCAAATGCCCCGCACATAAGGTCTGCCGCACCCATGTCAGGACATTCACATGATAGCTGAATATATCTCCTGAAGGGTCGCCGAGCACTTCCGTGTTGAGGTGAAGAAATGTTCCAGTGTGCAATGCCGCAATCATCAGCAGCGCTGCAAGATAACACAGAAGCCATGCCCTTCTCAGCTGACGCCTTTTCATCATCAGGTTTACCATTAACAAAACATGCCACAGAGAGCATGGAGAATTCATCTGAACTCCACGCTCTCTGTGGCTGGATTGGTCAAATGCTCATTTGCTATTACTTAATCAATTTCCAGTCCGATATAATAAATTGGATTTATGGGTTTCATGATATAATAAAGTCAATTATAATTATTTTCCAAACATTGGAGCAGGATTTTCACGATATTATACCCGGAGGCATTCATTCCTCACAGACGCCATTCGAACCAGTCCGGCCGGAAAGGTAAGATAATATGATTGATTCTTTTTCATAATTCGCGGGAATAAAAGCAATAAACAGCAATAGAGAGATATTTTTAATTATTTTCCCTTCTTCATTTCTCGTAAAAGAATATCACGCATCTTCAATCCCATGGGATGGTCAGGTTGCAGGCGAAGCAGTTGATCCAGCGTCTCAGCTGTCTCCCTGACCCTTCCAGCCCTGTAATAGATTAATACGATTTTATATAATCCGTCTGCTTTATTCAAACCGTGCGCCATCGCCTTTTTCGTATAAAGAATTGCCTCATCATATTTCCCCTGGTCAAAATACCAGACAGCTATGAGCTGATGAAGTTCTGGAAGATCGGGCAATATCTCCTGCATCGCCTGTAATATTTTCAGGGTATCCTGAGAGTAATTTTTCTGCGTGATTCGCAACACGCCCAGGGCAAAGAGCGCCCTGAAATGATGAGGACTATCCTTGATGGCACGCTGGAGTTCATTTTCAATGCCCTGCCATGCGGTGGGTTCTTGGAATATATTCTGAAGCATTGCCGGATTTGTCATGGGATTATCTTTAAACGGAACAGGCTCTGGCAGAATTATTGAGGCGCGCCGGGCAATCAGGTCTTTAAACTCGGGCAGCTCTTTGACAAAAACCATTCCATAATCGTCCCAGAACACAAGTTTCCAGTCTGGCCAGGAATAGATAAGGGCAGGGATGGTATTTTCGCCTTTTTTTATGGGCGGGCGGGCGCAACTCATGATGGCGTAAGCGACCCGATATTCATTAAAAAGATTCCGCCAGAGCCAGCTGTCATAGGTTGATTCAACGCGTTCCTGAAGGGTGCTGTTGAGGCGGGTGTCGCCAAAAATAAAAACCTTTCGCTCCGGCGCCAGCCGCCAAAGGAGGTAACCCCCATTGGCAAATTCGTTATACATATTTCCCCTGATGTTTTCCTTCAAAACAAAATTGACAGCCTCCACTGGATAAGCGGATTCATCCACACCGAATCTAAACATGGGTTTGAAATCATTATGAACATTAAATGCCACTATAATTATAAAACATCCTGCCTCTATTCCAAAAGACGTTATACGCAAGACGGGGCGGAAGGAGCGGGTCTTTTCAATAATGAGTTTAAGTCCATGCGCCTGAAGGGGCGCCAGACAGATCATCAGATAAGGTGAAAAACGGACCATGCGAAATGTCTGAAATAAAAAAGCGGCGAGCAGGAGAGGCAGGAAGATTTTATTCCCGTCAAACATCCTTTTCCAGCCAAGAAGAGATAATAAAAGTGCCAAACCTGTAACGCCGGCAAAAAATCCCCAACCGGGCGGCTGGAATTCAAGGATATAACCCTTTCGACCCTCCGTCAGGGCATACAGAGGCGTGACCCATCCGTTGGGATTCAATAAGGTTACCGCGCCAAGCGCCATGAGATACATAACCAGACCCGCTTGAGATATTTCTTTTTTCGTTGGTCGCCTGTATCGTTTCTCAGGCAATCGTAAAATGTTTGATATAACAAACGCCCCGCCAAGAAATAGACCTAATATGCAGGAGCTGTGCCAGTTCGCCCAATAAAACTGGGATGCCAGAAGTGGGACGATGGGGATTTTGCCCTTGCGTGCGCCATGTTCATAAAGCCAGATGTGGAAAGCCATAATCGCAAAGGTCAGAAGTTCAGGACGAACGGTAAAACGATACCGGCTCCCGACAATAACGATGAATGTGGAAAGAAAATTATAAAACGGCTCAACGCCTCGTTCCGCAAGCCATCCCCAGACCATTGTGATAAGCAACCAGACCCAGATAACCCGAATGCCAACCAGAATATTCCATCCGCCAATTTTGTAAAACAAGGCAATAAGGGTCTGAAACTGCCACTGGATATCATGCCATGGGACGTCAGGGGAAACTGTATATGTGAAAATATCATGATGGGGAAGCGAACGATTCTGAATAATCCATTCTCCGGTTTTCAAATGCCACCAGATATCAGGGTCATCAACGGAGAATAAAGAGAAAATGAGACCAAAGGCAAGGCAGAGAAAAAATAGAGGGTTTTTATATCCCTGAATCAGTGAGAAGGACTTTTGTTCCTTATTTATCAATTCAATAAATTTCCAGACGATTGAATTATGGAAATTTCATTTTGTTTTTCGCCTTGGATATTTTGCGTTTTTCATTAATCAGTGTTTTCGCACAATTTCCTTAACGCGCATGAGCCGGGTCAGATTGGAGCGCTCCAGCTCATTCATGCGCATGACGATGTCGTGGATGGTTTCCTCAATGGTCGGGATAAGGACGTATTCAAGGGCGTTGACTCGGCGGCGGGTGGATTCAATCTCCGTGGCGAGGATTTCAAGACTGCTCCTCTTTTCCGCCAGCCCGAGTAATTTCGGCAGGACCTTCTTATAAAGCGCTATGGCAAGGTCAAGGTCGGCGCTCGTTGTCAGATAGCCGTACTGCCCTGTGCTGACCTCCCCTTTTATCTCCATTTTCGGGACACGAACGTTCATGATGTTCTCCCAGGAGACACTGACAGTGAGCTGGCGTTCAGCACTAACCATGAGCGCCTCTCGCAGGTCAATAGGGGTCATGGTTGCGCGGGCAAACAAAAAATGTTTGTGCGCCTCAAGGATGAGTTCCTCCACCTCCTGGTGAAGCGCTTTATATCCCTTTATCATCCTGAGGAAGTGCCGCATAAGTTCATCCAGCTTGTCTTTAAGCAACTTATGACCGCGAACGGCAACACCCAGCCGCCTCCTCAGATTCATGAGCTCCATTCTTGTTGCGCTGACCTCAATCTTCATATCGGGTTCCCAGATTCCAGATAATTACCTTTTCGGGAGATATTTGTCTATGTATTTATCATTGATACGCTTCAGCTCGGCACGCGGGAGCAAAGTCAGTAATTCCCACCCGATTTCAAGGGTTTTTTCAATGCGACGGTCCTCATATTCTCCCTGGTTTACAAACTCCGTCTCAAAACGGTCTGCAAAATTGAGGAACTGCTTGTCCACCGGCGATAGGGCGGCCTCTCCGAGGATGGTCGCAAGTTCCTGCGCCTCCTTACCGCGGGCATAGGAGGCAAAAATCTGGTTTGCCCAGTCTGGGTGGTCATCGCGCGTTCGCCCCTCCCCTATTCCCTTGTCGCGAAGACGCGAGAGGGATGGAAGGACATCAATCGGTGGATAGATGCCCTTGCGGTGCAGGCTACGGCTGATAATAATCTGCCCCTCTGTGATGTAACCAGTCAGGTCGGGGATGGGATGCGTCTTATCATCCTCCGGCATGGTGAGAATGGGGATTTGCGTGATGGAGCCCTTACAGCCGCGGATGCGCCCCGCACGTTCATAAATGGTGGATAAGTCTGTATATAGATAGCCCGGATAACCACGGCGGCCGGGGATTTCCTTGCGTGCGGCAGAGACCTCCCGCAACGCCTCGCAATAATTCGTCATGTCAGTCAGGATGACAAGGACGTGCATATCTTGTTCAAAGGCGAGATATTCGGCGGCTGTGAGGGCGAGGCGCGGAGTGGCAATGCGCTCAATGGCGGGGTCGTTTGCCAGATTGATGAACAAAACGGCGCGCTCAATTGCGCCGGTCTTCTGAAAATCGGCGATAAAGAAGTGCGCCTCTTCAAAGGTGATACCCATGGCGCCGAAGACAACGGCGAACTTCTCCTGGCTCCCCAGCACCCGAGCATGGCGGGCAATCTGGGCGGCGATTCGGGAGTGGGGCAGTCCGGCGCCTGAAAAGATGGGCAACTTCTGCCCCCGCACAAGGGTGTTCAGTCCATCAATCGTGGAAAAACCTGTCTGAATAAACTCGGATGGATAGTCACGCGCATAGGGGTTGATAGGGTTTCCGTTTATGTTCAGTCTTTTTTCAGGGATGATGGGGGGTCCATCGTCAATGGGGCGTCCCAGACCATCAAAGATACGGCCAAGGATATCGGGTGAGACCCCAAGCTCAATCCCGCGTCCGAGAAAACGGATGGAGGAACCCTTCACGCTCATGCCGGTGGTGCCGCCAAAACTCTGAAGGAGCGCCTTGTCCTCATTGACCTCCAGAACCCTCCCAAGTCGACGTTCGCCCGATGGGAGCTCAATCTCAGCCAGCTCCTCATATTTCACACCCTCACGGGATGGCTGATGATTTTCTCCAGTTCAACGCCCCGCTTAAGCGCCTCCATGAAGGCATCATGGGTGCCCAATATCAAACTCAGGAGCTTTTGCTGCTTCTTGAATGAGGTATATGTGTCAATCGGGTCAAAGGCGATCTGATGGAGAAAATCCTCCCGTATTGATTTGGCGGACTCGAGAAGGAGCTGGTCATGCATGGATAATGTGTCGCGTCCCACGAGCCTGACAATCTCTTCCAACTCCGCCTCCTTCTCTAAAATCTCCATTGCGTGGTTCCGAACCCCAAGCCAGTCCACACCTGTCACCTGGTTGAAATAGTCCCTTAATGCCTCAAGATAGAGGGAATAACTCAGGAGCCAGTTGATGGCGGGAAAATGGCGGCGGTATGCCAGCTTGCTATCCAGACCCCAGAAAACCTTCACCACCTTGAGCGTTGCCTGGACCACGGGGTCGGAGAGGTCGCCGCCCGGCGGGGAAACGGCGCCAATGATGGTGAGTGTCCCCTCGCGTCCGTCCGGTCCAAGGCAGATAACGCGCCCAGCCCTTTCATAAAATTCCGCCGTTTTGCTCGGGAGATAGGCGGGATAACCCTCCTCACCCGGCATCTCCTCCAGACGACCGGAGATTTCGCGGAGCGCCTCCGCCCAGCGCGAGGTGGAATCTGCCATGACCGCCACATTGTATCCCATATCCCGGAAATATTCCGCAATTGTGATACCTGTATAAATGGACGCCTCGCGCGCCGCCACCGGCATATTGGACGTGTTGGCAACAAGGACAGTGCGCTTCATGAGCGGCTCGCCACTCTTGGGGTCTTTCAACGTAGGAAACTCAAGAAGAACATCCGTCATCTCATTTCCGCGCTCACCGCAACCGATATAAACAACGATATCCGCATCAGCCCATTTCGCCAGCTGATGCTGAACAACTGTCTTGCCACTACCGAAAGGACCGGGAATGCTTGCCGTGCCGCCTTTTGCGACAGGGAAAAAGGTGTCAATCACTCGCTGACCTGTGGAAAGGAGCTGATTGGGGGCAAGTCGTCTCTGATATGGTCTCCCCTTGCGCACAGGCCATCTCTGGAGCATCCGGATATCATGAATTACCCCCTCTTTATCCTTCACCCGCGCAATCGTCTCCTCAATGGTAAAGCTGCCGGAAGAGATGTCGATAATCTCCCCTTCCATTCCGGGCGGGAGAGAAATGCGGTGCTCTACAAGGGTGGTTTCGCGGACACGCCCCAGGAGAAAACCGGCGGAAACGATTTCACCCTGGCGCGCAACCGCCTCAAATTCCCATTTCCGTGTGCGGTCTAAGGCGGGAATGTTCACACCGCGCGTTATCAGGTTCCCCGTTTTCGCCATCACCTTGTCAAGGGGGCGTTGAATCCCGTCAAAGATGGATTCAATAAGTCCCGGACCCAGTTCCACATTCAGCGGCTGATTGGTGGAGACGACCCGCTCTCCCGGTCCGATGCCCGCCGTGTCCTCATATACCTGAATTGAGGCGCGGTCGCCGCGGAGCTCAATAATTTCCCCCACAAGCCCCATCTCCCCAACGCGCACCACATCATACATCTTAGCCCCCTGCATCCCTTTCGCCACAACAAGGGGGCCAGATACTCTTACAATTTCACCTCTGAGTTCTTCCATTCATGACCACCTGAATTATTGATTCAATCTCTCAATTATTTCATGCCTTATCCATGATATTGGAAATGCCGACCGCCTTTTCAACAATGGTTGAAATTTCCTCAAGTCCCATCTTTTTCCGTGAACGGCAGCTCGGGACTTTCATGAGGAGCATCTTCTTCATTGCAGGTTTTAATTCCTCACCCAGCATGTCGGCAACTTCATCCGTCAGAAATACAACGGCATATTTTTTCGGACCGATTTCCTTAATGGCTGAAAATGCCGCCTC
>JAPLSR010000311.1 GCA_026398545.1 Candidatus Sumerlaeota bacterium
TTCATAAGTGTTTGTATTCCTGACCGGTTTGAGGATGATGGGGTTTCGTCTCATCGGACGTCTTTAATCCATTCCTTTAGAATCACCGGTTCGGGCACGCTCTTAGTGGATTTTACCGCATAGCGCGCCATAATGACGGCCGGTGTCTGCACGGGCGAAATACCGAAGGAATAAATGGTCTTTTCATCCGTGACCATCTCCACATCCACATCCACGCCGAGCTCGAGAATCGCCTTCTCGGCGTTTCTTCTGACTTCCTGACATTTCTCGCCGCCGTCGCCGAGTATAAAGAGTGAGGCGCGTCTCCTTTTAATCTTCATGCGCAGTTTTTCAAATATGCGCCTCTGTATCGCCGCAATGAGCTCCTCGCGCGCCGGGATGCGCGAGACAAAGGTTATCCTGCCATCGATGCAGATTGTGGGAATGTTTTTAACCATGAGGGAGGTCATGAAGACAAGAGATTCGGGCTGTTTTATCTTATGCTCGCGCCACTCAACGATTCCCTCAAACTCGGGCGCCACAGCCCGGACGGATTCCACCATCTACTGACATGGCGCGCACGCCTCGGAATCCAGCGTGATTATGTCCACAATGACTTTGTCCGCCTGACCATAGTCCGCCATATCGAGGATTTCGCCCGCTCTTTTCTCCTTCACAAGCGCCTTCACAACCTCGCGCTGATAGGGGTCATGCACAATGCGCGCCACCGCCTCAAGATTCTGCGGGGGCGTGGCGTAGGGAAGGTCGCATCCCGGCGCAAGTATGAAGCCCTTCATGCCGCCTGACTCCATGCAATCAAGGGCGTTTTTCTGCGCCTCCTCAGGCGTGCCGAGGAGAAGCACGGTTGTCAGCCGCAGATTGCCTCCAAAGCTGATTCCGCGCGGCAGGCATACATCCCGCACATATTCCAGCGGGATATTCTCATCGATGGAGATGTTGTCCGGCTTGCACTCGCACATCGCCTCAATATTCTGCTGGGCGTGTCCGCAGACGAAGAAGGACCCGAGTGCGCCGAGTCGCCGGATATGTTCAAAAATGGGCGTGATGTGCGGGCTGACAAACTCACGGAACTGGTCGGGTCCAATCTGGCTGGTCATGGGGTCCACAATCGCAATGACATCGCACCCTGCGTCGATATAATAACCCGATACAGCCCTGGCAACCGCACTGCAGAAATCCAACAGCCGCCGCACGCCATCAGGGTCATCAAACATCTCCATGAAAATCTGCGTTCCCATGAGATGAAGCGCAAGGGTGAACGGTCCGGTGACGAGTCCATAGAGGGCGATATCGGGATGTGCGGCGCGGGTTTTGCGGGCGGCGCGAAGGATAATGGGAAGTCGCCCCGCCTCAGGCGCAGGCACCACCAGTTCATCAAGCTTTTTGCCCTCCGCAAGGGGATGCGTCGTTACGGAGGGGGGGTTCTGCTCAGCCCATACAATATTGCAGCCAAGAATCTCCGCTTCAATCTGGAGGTCAAATGTAATGGGGATTCCATCAGGTTTGTAGCGTCCGATTGCCGCCGCAATACCCCGGACGATGAGTTCTTCAGACTTGAGATACTCCTCTGCTGAAACGCCGAGGAGCGCCCCGCCATGACATCCCACAAACGGCACCCAGGGGATGCGGTCAGTCTCCCCGCAACGAAAGACCGCTCTTATTCTCTCCCTGCCGGTCATCATCGCTCCCACCCCCAAAAAAGATTTCAAAGTCAAATATTCTTATTAACAAAGATAAGCAGGATAGAAAGGATATTCATAATTTCTGATTGGATAGGCACGGCTCACGCATATTCATACACAGGGGCTTCGACATATTTTACGGGTTTCTTCTTACCTTTGATGAGCGCTTGAATATGCTCGACAGTCTCTGGCGCAAAATACTGCTCTCCAGTCTCTTTGCACACACGGGCTGGCACGTTCTCGATGATATAGAACTTTCCCCCGTGCTCTAGCGTGTATGTTACCTTTGTTTCAACCATTGTTTCTTTCATGCTCATTAACCTCTTCAATCTCACTTTCTGATTCTGAAGTCAAGCCATTCATCTGGGTTCGGGTCATAGAGTGTAACGACTTTGACTAACGGACGGCTGGGATAGCTGCACTGCATATGCAAAGGTCGCCCCTTCTTGGTGAAACCCAGAATCAGGCAACTTGGGCCATATTTATCGTTGGGGTAGTCTTCAATCACTTCGCTTCTGTTTTCTATTGCCTCCTCAAACTCAGCCACACGAATATCTCGTATGATGCTTCTGTCAACAGCGTGCTTTGAAAACTCATATTGCCGCTGTCGTATTTTGTCACGGATCTCGTCGAGCAATCCCATACCGCCATCCAAAGGACGCTGCCGCATGGTTATGATTCAACCTATTCAATGACAATCTGAGAGTTGGCTTTTATGCCTTCCGACTCTCGCCAAAGCTGGGAAATGAATCATTTCTAAAAAACTCATAACATTTTATCTTTCAAATTTCCATACATTGTCAAGACAGAATCCTGTGTCCCCTGAAATCCATGTCCACAAAAACAGATTTTATCAATGACCCAGGGCAAATTGCCTTTTAATTTCATCCAGCGTGCGGTTTTTTTCTTCCCAGAGAGGGATGGATTTTTCAAGGAGGGTTTTCAGGGTTTTCTTTTCCGAGACGAGTTCGGCACAGCGGGAGGCGTCGGTGTAAATATCGGGCTGGGTTAGCAGTTGGTCAATTTCGGCGATGCGTGTCTCTGCTTTGTGAATGACCCGCTCCAGTTTTTTTATCTCCTCTTCAAGTGGACGCTTTTTACGATTAAATTCATTGCGTCGCTCTGCCTCGTTCCGCTTTTCCTCCTTTGATTTCTTCCGTGCGGCGGTCTCCATCGTTCGCTCATCCTTTGCGGCTCTCAGCGAACCGGAAAAATGGATTTTGCCATCCGTAATCATAAACGGCGCGCTGTCGATAAGCCCCTCCGCCAGCTCCCTCTGCTTGGCGTGTATGTAATCTGTGAAATTCCCCGGATAATGACGGATAATGCCGTTGTAAATTTCAAGCACCTTTGTGGCAAGGCGGTCCATGAAGACGCGGTCATGCGAGACAAAGACGAGCGAGCCTTCATATTGCGCCAGTGCGCGCTCCAGCGTGGCGCGGGATGCCACATCGAGATGATTTGTCGGCTCATCCATGAGGAGGATGTTTGCGCGCGAATAAAGCATACGGGCGAGGCGCAACCGCGTTTTTTCACCGCCGGAAAGGACGCCCACCCCTTTGAACACATCATCGCCGGAAAAGAGAAATGCGCCGAGCATGTCTCTAACATTGGCGCTCTGGTCGGGCGGCGCCTTCTCAAGCGCGGTGCTCATCACATCGCTCTCAGGATTGATGTCGTCATACTGATACTGGCTGAAATACTCAAGGACGGTTTGCGTGCCGGCGATGCGCCTGCCGTGGCTGGGCGGTTCCGCGCCTGCGAGCAGTTTCATAAGCGTGGACTTCCCCGCGCCATTCAAGCCCACAAGGGCGATGCGGTCACCCCGATAAACGGTAAGCGAAAACGGGCGCAATATGGGTCTCGCGCCATACCACTTGTCGCAATCAATGAGTGAGATAACCTCCTTGTTCCCGCGCTCGGGCTGGGGGAAGGAGAAGTGAATCGTCTTGTATGTGGGCGGGAGCGAGAGGTCTTCCATTTTTTTTAGCGTTCTGATGCGGCTCTGCACCTGGGCGGCGCGGCTCTTGTCCGCGCGGTTCCTGTCAATGAAGCGCTGAATCTGATTTTTATGCGTCTGCTGATTCTCATAAGCGCGGCGCATGTTCTCATAGCGCTCCTCGCGCTGGATAAGATAGCTTGAGTAATTCCCCTTGTATATCCACAACATGCCACGATGGAGTTCAAATATACGGGCGGAGAGGTTGTCCATGAATGCCCGCTCATGCGAGACCATGAGGATGTCGCACGGGGCGGTGCGCACCCATTCCTCAAACCAGAGGATGGATTCAAGGTCGAGATGGTTGGTCGGTTCATCAAGGAGAAGGATATCAGGCTTCTCAAGGAGAAGTTTGGCGAGCAGGATGCGCATCTGCCATCCGCCGGAGAACTCACAGCAGGGTCTGTCAAGGTCGGCGGCGGAAAATCCAAGTCCGGCGGCAACCCGCCCGACCTCGGACTCCAGACTGTAGCCCCCGTGATGAAGCACAAGGTGATGCAGTTCATCATATCGGTGTGAGATTTTCTCAAACTCTTTTGAATCATGCGGGATTTCCCCCATTTTGTGCTCGAGTTCCCGCATCTCCGCCTCTGCGCCGAGGACGTGTTCAAACACGCTCATCAGTTCCCGGCGCAAGGGGCTCTCGAAATTAATAACCGCCTCCTGGGGCAGATAACCGATGGTTGTCCCCTTTGCATAGGAAACCTCGCCAGAATCGGGCGTGATAAGACCAGCGACACATTTCAGGAGTGTGGACTTGCCAGAGCCGTTTTCGCCCACAAGGGCAACGCGCTCCCCATCCCCGATGCGGAATGACGCCCGGTCAAGAATCTTCCTCCCGCCCAGTATGCAGGTTGCTTCACTGACAGAAAATGACATATATTCAGGTCATGAAAAAATATTTCACAGAGGACAAAACCCGAACTCAAACCCCAAGGAGGATTTTGATACTTGCATTAAGGTCATTTTGCGGCACTGCTGTCTGGGTGCCGTTGCGCATGTCTTTGACCTGCCAGACGCCTTTCGAAAATTCATCTTCACCCGCTATCAGCGCCAGCGGTATCCCTTTTTTATCCGCATACTTCACCTGCGCCTTGATTCGCTTGTCCTCCAGATAGACCTCCGTGGGGATGCCTGCACGTCTCAGCGCCGTCGCCACGGCGAAATAATCCGCAAGACGCGCACGCTCCATGACCGTGACCAGAACCTTTGCAGGCGTCCTTGCGGCAGGTTTCACAACGCCCGCCTCCAAAAGATATGCGAAAAGGCGCGTCAGTCCGATGGATATGCCCACGCCGGGCAGACGCTGTGTTGTGAAATGTGATGCAAGATTGTCATACCTTCCGCCCGAACACACACTCCCCAGGTCAGTATAATCGCGGAGAAATGTCTCATACACCGTGCCTGTATAATAATCGAGACCGCGCGTGATACTCAAATCCACCTCAATTGCGCTGTCAGGCACGCCTAAGGCTCCAAGATTCTTCACAAGGAGTTTCAGCTCATCCATGCCAAGGATAAACACGGGGTTGGTTATTGAAAGCGCGCCAAGTTTCTGGAGGACATCCGCCCCGCGCCCTGCAATGCCCGCAATGTTTAAAATTGAATCAATCAGGCTTGCGCTAAGGCGGCACTCATCCATGAGCTCCCGATGGACGGTCTCCTTGTCTATCCGCGCCAGGCGATCAACGACGTGCAACACATCGAGGGCGGTCTCCCCGGTCACCCCCGCATCGGCAAGGACCCCCTGCATGATTTTCCTGTTTGAGACGCGAATGACAAAATCGCCAATCTCAAGGCGGCGGAAAATCTCATAAATGACGGATGGGATTTCAGCGTCATTCAAAGGGTCAAGCGTCTCGTGTCCGATAACATCGATATCGCACTGATAGAATTCGCGGAAGCGTCCCTTCTGGGAGCGTTCCCCTCGCCACACCTTCTGAATCTGATAGCGTCGGAATGGGAAGGTGAGTTTTTCAAAATTCATTGCCACATAGCGCGCCAGCGGCACAGTGAGGTCAAAATGCAGGGCAAGGTCAGTCTCCCGCTCCTCCTCAGCCGCGGCTGGACGATAAAGGGCATAAATCTGTTTGTTTATCTCGCCTTTGGAGGCAAGCACCTCCATAAGCTCTGCGGCGGGGGTCTCAATCTGCGTGAAGCCAAAGGTCTCAAAGCCCTCTCTGATAATCGTGAGAAGACGCTGAAATTCAGCCTCCTCCTCCGGCAGCCATTCGGGGAAGCCGCTCACGGCGCGCGGCTGAATGATGGATGGCTCATCACGTGTCATGAAACCGCCTCCTGCGTTTTTTCATTTTTCAAAACGCCCTCACACATGGAAATAAAATCCTTGATGCGCCGCTTTTTCCGCCCATCCCGCAGACTCGCCGTGTTCGCAATCAGACATGCCGCGCTCCTGAACAGGACTTCAATAATGCTGAGGTTATTCTCGATGAGAGTGCGACCGGTCTCTGAGTTCTCAATAATCATATCCGCATCCTCAGGCAGATATGCCTCGGTTGAGCCCGTGGTGGGAATCACCTTGTAGCGGCGGAAGCGATGGTTGCAGGCGAAGTGGTCGGCGATGTTGACATACTCGCTGGCGATGCGGATAAAGGGGAAGGGAAGCCCTCCGCCGCTGAACCTGACGGTAAACTCATCCACCGTCCTGACGCCGAGGTCATTATGAACAACAGCGCAGACGCGCACGCCAGCGAACCCGAGGTTCAGGAGTTTCTTTACGGGTGTCCTGGGAAACTGATAGCGGTGGTCAACGAGCCAGTCATCTCCTGTGATGGCAAGGTCAAAGTGTCCGTTTGCGACCTGCACGGGCATATCCTGAGGGCGAATCACCTTGATGGCGAAGCCGTCAAGATTGCTCGCGGGGCGGCGGTTCACATCAGCGCCTTCATACCCCGCAATCTTTACGCCGCAGGACTTGAGAAATGCGCATGCGTGTTTCTGCTGATGACCGTCCGCTACGGCAAGCCAGACCAGATTCCTCATTTTTTTACCTGCTTGGTATTTATTTCCCCGCCCCGCCGGTTCATGCCACAGCCACTGACACTAAACCAGTTTGTTCAGAACCGGCGCCAGTTTATCCTTCTCAAAAAGCGCGCTGTTCGCAATCAATGAGACACTGCATGGAAACAGGCGCTCCATCATACGGAGCCCGTTTTCTGCGACAAACCTCTCATCCCTAACGCAAAGCAGGGCAAGTTCCGACCCTTCCGGCGGATATGCCTCCGCCGCGCCCCAGAGGTGAAATATCCGGAAATCCGGCAGACGTCGCCTCAGGGCAAACTCCTCTGCAAGCCCCGGAAATTGCGTTGCAATCCGCACCGGTCCGCGCAACGTCAGGCGGGAAAGGATTTTCGCCGTCGTCCCTTCCGGTTCTGATGCCGCACAGCAAACGCACATGAAACCCGCAGGAATATCGAGCGTGCGCAGATTCATAATCTCCGCCTTCGGATACTGCGCCAGATGCTCTGCCACCCAGTTGGACCCGCACAGCCCGAGGGCATAATTCCCTATGCTCACCTGGATGGGTATGTCCCTCTCGCGGAATTGCTTGGAGAAGATGGCGCCTGTGCCGGAGCCATAGGCGCGGGCGTCCCGCCTGTATCCGGAAATGTCAAGCCCTCGCGCGGCAAGAAAATTCTTCACCGACTCCTGAATCTCTCCCTTGGGCAGTGCAATCTTTATCACGGCTTGACCCCCCAGAATGAGAGGAGACCGCTTACAGATTTCAGCGGGAGGGGAAATTTCTCCCTCTTCCGTCCCGATTGCGCAATGAGGAGATAGCCGTCCTTACCCTTCCCGACCTTGCCCATCGGTGGGGGCGCCGTGCGCCTGTCCGCCTTTGACGAAAGTGCAACGGAAAGACCCTTCTTCCTCAGCACACCCGCCGCCTTCAGCGCCTCCGCAACCTCATCTTGCCTCTCAAAATCCACCACAAGGCAGATAGCAGGAATGGCGGACGCTTCCGCCACATCCCCGACCATCTCCATCAGCGGTTCCACATATAGGCTGAATCCCGAGCCGCCGACCTTTCCACCGGTAAATTTCTCCAGCAGGTTGTCATAACGCCCGCCGCCGCCAACAAGAACATCCCCCGCATACACATCAAACATCACACCGGTATAATAAGTGAGGTCCTTGCGGATACCGGGGTTGATTTCAAAGGAATATCCAAGCGACTCAAGGAGGTGTGCGATTTTTTCCAGTTCCGAAACGGCGGCGGTAAATTTCGGCGATGCCTTCCCCAGGGATTTCAGATTGGCGAGAAAGGACGCCTTTGCGCCCCGCAGTTCCAGCAGGCGACTTAATCCGCCTGAGGCGGAAAGCCCGCACCTGTCGGCGCAAAACTTCCGCAACTCCTGCATCCGCCCCTCCATGAGCAAATCAAACGCATCCTCCTCTTCCTCGCGGGAGAGGTTCAGTGTCTTCAGATATGCGCGGAGGATGCCTGCATGGCTCAGCACAAGATGCGCACCGGGGAGGTTTATCTCCCGCAGGAAATCAAAGAGCAAAACCAGCGCCTCCACATCCCGCACATGAGCTGACGGGAAATTCCCGAGGAGTTCCACCCCCATCTGGCAGTGGCGACCGCCGGTCTTTTGCTCCTCATCATAACGAAAGACATCCTCAACATAAAATAGTCTTGCGCGTCCCTCCCTGACATAATATTCGGAAAAGAGACGGCAGACAGGAACAGTGTTGTCGGGGCGCAGGACAACCCGCTCTCCGCTCCATCCATCCCAGTCAAGAAAGGTATAAACCTTGTGCATGAGGTCGGGGGAAAGTATGCCCGCGCCGGTGAACCAGTGGAGCTTTTCAATGACAGGGGTGCGGACCTCGCCATACCCGTGGCGGAGGCAGGTCCTCCGAAAGATATCCTCAATAGCGCGGAAGCGTCTCATCTCCTCCGGCAGCCAATCGCCGTGGATTTTCATTTCGCACCAACCCTCCCACTTGCAAACTTAGGATAATAACCATTGTATGGGAGGTGCGGGTCGTCAAGTGATTTTGGATTTCACAAAGCGGCGGTTTTATTTTGTTCGCGGCTCTCAAATTTATTAACATGGAGTTCGCAAACTCGCGACCCTCGATAAAAATCCCTTGCGTCAAAATCAAATCCAGATTAGATTAATATAAAGTATCGAATAAACCATCCTCATATTATTGGGAGAATGGTGGGATGCACAATGACTAAAATGCTTCATATCTGCGTAACGCCGCGGGGCGCAAAGTCGCGCACTCTAAAAATTACAAACACCTTTCTTGAAACATTCAAAAAAAGACACCCGGAATGTGAGATTGACACCATCAACCTGTTTTCCGAAAAACTCCCGGAAATCAGCCTCGATGTGACGGACGGAAAATATCTCCTCATGGCAGGTGGAGAAATCTCTAACAGGTTAAAACCCGCCTGGCAGGAGATTGAACGTCACATCGCCCGCTTCCTCTCCGCCGACATCTACCTGCTTTCCTGTCCCATGTGGAATTTCTCCATCCCATACCGGCTCAAGCATTATATCGACGTCATCGCCCAGCCGAGATACCTTTTCCGCTACACGGAGCACGGCGCTGAGGGGCTTGCCAAAAATAAAAAAATGTTAGTCATCGCCTCCCGCGGGGGGGATTACAGCCCGGATAGCCCTTCACGTTCCTTTGACCATCAGGAGCCTTACCTGCGCACCGTTTTCGGCTTTTTTGGCATCACGGACATCACTTTCATCATCGCCCAGCCGACGGACGCCCTCGGGGCGGATGTCATGCTGGAACGCATCACCGCAGCACAAAACGCGGCAAAACGGCTTGCAGAATCTCTCTGAAAACAGATATAAATCATGCTGATACATTAAAAGAAAAAGGGAGAGAAAAGATGTCCAAAGTTTTTACGCTGTTTCTCTTATTGACATTCAGTTCCATTCTCCTTGCCCAGACGACCCAGCCTCAGGGGAAGATGCCCTTCCCCAAGCCGCGAATCATCCCCCATTCCCAGTGGCAGACAACGCCGCCGGTCGGCTTCCCCGCGGACGGTCGCCGCGGCAACATCGCCCCCGGCGAAAGACTCGAATTTAAGGAAATGTCAATCGACCTTTGGAAAATGACTCCAGCCCCTGTTGGCGCCAAGGACGCCAGTGACACTGTGACAATATGTCTTGCCCTCACCGGAAAGTCGGTCCCGGCGCCAACAGGTTATATGGCGAGCTTTTACACGGAGGAAAAAATAATAAAGGAGGGAGCCGCATTCAACTGGAAGGGATTTCATATCGCCATCATCGCCGCACATACAAAAAAAGGCGAACTCGGTTACGGGCTGACGGAATTTGAAATCACAACCATCCCCTCCACCCTGTCCTATATTGCCCGGTCCACCGTGGCTGGCGGCACCGCCTATCGCGCCCGCATCTCGCACAAAATCACAATGATAACTCTCCATCACGAAGGAGACCCCAAACCCATGACGCCCCAGGATGACCCTTTAAAAAAACTCAGAGCGCTCCAGTCCTGGGGCGCAAGGGATAAAAACTGGTGGGATGTCCCCTATCATTTCCTCATCTCCCTTGACGGCACAATTTATGAGGGGCGGGACTATAACTACATCGGCGAGACCAACACCAAATACAACCCCGAAGGGCACTTCCTCATCAGCGTCATGGGCAATTATGAAATTCAGAAACCCACGCCGGAACAAATCAAGTCCATAACAGACCTCATGGCATGGGCGGTGCAGGAATTCAATGTCCCGCTGGATAAAATTTACGGACACCGCGACCTTGCGGAAACCGACTGCCCGGGCAAGTATCTCTATCCCTACCTCAAGGATGGCACATTCAAAAACGGCATCAAAGAGCGCCTCGGGATGAAGTAATCCCAAACATTGCACCAATATCCTGGGTCATAATTAAGAGAGATTTTTTTTCCTCCTATCCGGGAAAGGATAAAAAAATGAACAATAACAAGATGGTAAAATATTTCCTGGCGTTGTTTCTCACCCTCACATGCCTTGCACTAACAAACACATCTACCCAGCCTCAAAAAAATGACATGCCGGAAAAGGAAGTCATCGAGGGCATGATTTACCGCTGGAATTACGAGGGTGCCATTCCCGCGGCGGAGGCTCTCCTGTCAAAGGCAAAGGACAATGTTTCGAGGGCGATGGCTCATCTCCTCATCGCCCGCGCATGGTCGATTAAGGGGATAGAATACCGCGACGCAATAGCACGCGAGGCGGGGAAAAAACACATCCTTGAGGCATTCGCCCTCGCCCCATCCCTGAAAAATGAACCGGATGTGGCAAATCTGCGCGCCCAGCTCATGGTTTTTCAAATGCCAAAAACGCCCTGTGAATCTGCGCTTGCCGAGGCGCGCCGCGAGGCGGAAAAGGAACCTGACCTTGCGCAAACCCATTTCTATCTCGGTCTCATCTCTTTCAAATTATCATCCAATGATGCCTTCGCTCCCAACATGGATGAAAAGGCAAAATTGAGTGACATCGCCATCAGCGAGATGAAAAAGGCAGTCCAACTCGACCCGAAACGCTATGAATACCGGGCATATTACATTACAGCCCTCTTCAATGCTGACAAAAAAGAGGAGGCGCGCAGGGAGGCGGAGGATATGATGAAATCCGCCGACATCTCCCCGGACAAAATCCCACCCTCCTGCTCCATCCCCGATGTGGTTTATGTGAGCGGGAGCGAATTGAACCTGATGAATACCTATATTGACGGGGATAATAGTCTTTACGGGGTGCTGGCGAATGCGGGGACGACCCAAATTGGGGACTGTTATTTTAACCGGTTGACGAATTATATTAAGAGGCTCGGGGGGACGGTGTCGGTATCTAATTCCACATACGGCAAGACTGTGGGGTCGGTGACGGCGCCGCAGGAGGGGTGGAAGGTGATGCGGCAGGCGTGGGTGGAGTCGGCGACGCGCGGGACGGAGGATGCTTTCAGATACTCGGTGGACGGCGAAGGGACGATGTTCAGGGTGATGGCGAACGGGGATTTGTGGACGAGCGGGACGATACAAGGACAGGGGGTTCTATTGAGGCAGGGGAATACATTGATTGTGGCGAAGAGCGGAGGAGACTACACGACCATCCAGGCGGCGGTGGATGCGGCGGTGGCGGGGACGACGATTATGGTGTATCCGGGGACATATGACTTGGGGATAGACACCCTGACAATTTCAACAAACAATATCACGATAATGGGAATGTCTAAGACTGGGACAATCATCACAACAAATAAAAGTTCGGCAGAGTTGGATTTAGGAACTATTTGCATTCTTTCCGATGATTGTGAAATCTCCAATATAACCATACAGAATACAGGTTCAGGCGCAGACATGGAAACTGCTCTAAGTGCGGATGGCGTTGAAAATCTTTTACTAAACAACTGTATTCTTATTGGAGGTCGTGATACAATATTTGTTTTTGGCGATTCTGACAATGTAACAATACTAAACAGTCATATAATGGGTGATTGGGATATTCTGTCAATGGCGGCAACTGGCCCTACTTATACACATATAAATGCCTACAATTGTATTTTCGAGAAAATGATAAATTACGGAAGTGGTATATTATGGATTGGTGGTGGGACATGTAATTTTTATAACTGCCAATTTATAAATATCTATGAAGGGGGATATATATTTATAGGTGCTGAAAGAGTCGGGATAGTAAATATTTACAAATCTGAAAATCTAAATGATTTGCCACTATTTCATCAAGATGGAGGTGCAACATTAACCTTCAATATTAATGGCTTGAATTTTCTCAATGTGGGAGATACTTGCACGGTTAATATCATATCTGATTATATCGACACAATCACAGTAAGAAATCCCGCTGGTAATGTTATCGGATACCAGAATGGATATGACAACATCGGTCTTTATCTCTATGGCAATGTATCTCCCGCCACTTCCGCCGCAACCTACGGCATAAGAAATGGCTATATTTTAAATCCCCTTGCGACTTATAATGGATATTCTTCCTATGTGGGGGGCACAATTAACAAAGCCGCCACAGGCACACACTCATTATTTGCCTCACTTTATCTTGCCCCGCCGACAATCGGGGCGGGGGCGTCCACTTTAACAGAGGCGGCAACATTGTATATCTCTGGAGATCCGACAGGTGCAACCGCTAATTATGCTATTCATGTGGCAAGCGGTGAAGCTGCTTTTGATGGCGGTTTGGTTTCCAATACAACGATATGGGAGGACTTTCCTACCGGCCAGGAGCAAGGCGGAAACTCTGTGAATATGGAGGCGCATACGCATGATGTTAGTGGTTCAACGGACGACCCCGGGAATCACACGCACACTATCGATGGTGGACAACACTCATTTTCTTGGGGTAGTGACAGCTCCGCCACTGATGGTTCAGGGTCGCACACACATACCGTATCAGGCGCTGCTGCGGCTTCTACCAATGGCAACTCATGGCATCCTGCGGCGGGGAATGACGTGACCTATATGCACTGCACGGCGGATGCTCAATGCCGGTTGTTTAGACTCCCCTATCGCGCCGGGACGATTCTGACTCGCCTCAGGGTTGAGTGGCAGGCGGAAGGGAACAATAGTGGGGTGAAGGTGAGACTCGTGAAGCGGGCGCTGAAGGCGGCGAGTTGGACGACGGTGGGAGCGCAACAGACCTATACTGACAGTGCGTCACCATATGATATTACGGTTTGTTCTGGGGCGCCGGAGTATTATGATTTTGCGGACGAAACAACGGTGACGGGTTATGTCTATGGGATTGAGGTGGAGTCGGAGGTGGTAAGCACGGGCACGAGACTATATTCTGTGGGGATAGAGACGAGTAAGAGGGTTCTTTAGCGGAGGCGGGGGGGGGGCGGGAGCAGGGCGATTGGCGGTGGGAGGGGGAGGCGATTATCACGATGGATAGGGGTGTTGCAAATTGCAATACTGAGGGGTTGGAGCCTGCCGGTTTTAATCATTTTACCCTTAAATTTGCGCATTTTGGGGTGTTTTTCGCGTTAAATTGTGAAATCCAATATGTCAATTATTGTCAATCCGGGCGTTTTTTATTTCGCGCGTGCTCATTTATGCCGCCACCCTTGAGGAAAAGGCGGGGACAGCCCACATCCGACAACAAGCCGCAAAACATCCTGATAACGCCGACCTTCAACTTGCCGCCGCCACATCTTACATTCAGAGTGAGCCGGTCAGGGCGCGCACCATGCTCCAATCCCTTGTGGATAATATCTCCTCTGGAAAAATCTCTGTCCCTCTCTTGCGCTCCCGCGTTGAAGTGAGCGCCCTTTACAAACTGGGTCACCTCTATTCAGTGGCGGGGGAGAAAAAGAAGGCGCTCGAAACAGATGACAAAATTGTTCGGTTGTCTCCCCATTATGCGGAAGTCCACTATAACCGCGGCGTTGTGTATTATTCAATGGCGCAGGAGGCAAAGGCGAAGGAAGAGCGGACTGCGCTTTTAAAAAAGGCAAAGGCGGAATTTGAAACACAGACCGGTCTGCATTTCCATGACAATAAAAAAACAGCCGATTTATGCCGGTCATGGAGCGAGAAAATCGGAAAGGAACTCAAGGATTGAAAATGCATCAGGAAGGCGTTTATTTCCTGAGCAGCTTTACTAAAAATTGGCGGAACGCACCTAATTTCCGTCCTCCACCCTGCGACACGGACTCTTGACTCTTCCGTTTCACATTCCCCACATTAAGCCCTATCTGGACATCGCCTGTCGAGTTATTCGTAATCTGCGTTTTCCCGGCAAAGCGGTTCCCCGTGATGATTGCGGATGCAACACCGGCGTTCAGCATGACGTGGCGCCCTGTGTGGTCGAAGTTGCACGATGTTACGAGCAGATTTCCGCCGGATGCCTCAATGGCTGGCAATTGTTTCTTATCCTTATCCCAGAATCCAAAGTTGCAACTGTTGAACATGACGGTGCCGCTTCCATTGATGCGGGCAATGCGCGAGGCGGGACCCCAGAAGGCGCAATTTTGAAACTGGACCACGCCAGTGTTGGACATCCCGACATCAATGGCGGTCGGCTCTGCTCCTATCATGCTCACAAATTCCCCATTCGTGATGAGGAGTCCATACGGGGCGCAGTCATCGATAACGACCGCCCTGTTCGTCGCATCTGCGCCTATGCCGAGGAAATTGCCATTCGCCACACCGTTCGGCGTCCTGATAAAATGATAACCCACGTTGTAACCCCATGAGAAGGTATTAAAGACATACTCCCAGTCGGTGCGCCCAAAGATGAAAGGTTCCCCCTTCAATGCCATAAATTCCTCAACGCCCTTTTTATCCGCTTTCCCGCACGTCCAGAATGGCCAGAAATGGACATTCTCCACACGCCCGATGTCATAGCACTGGTCCACATACAGCCCCTTGTAAATTGGCTGACCATAAAGGTTGCGGATATAATGCCGACCGGCGGGACGCGTCCCGAAATCCACAGCCTGATATGGATTGACGAGCAAAACATCTATGATGGAGCTGTTGTCTGCCCCGCTCGAGGCTATTGTCCAGGGATATGTCTTTGGTGGATTGGAACCAACCTGGTTTGGATAATAAATTGTCAGCCCCTTGACAACAGAGTTCTCGCCGAGTGTGATGAATGGGGCGCCATCGGGATGCCCATCGCCTTCAACGGCGAGCAATGTGCTTCCCTGATACTGCGTCCAGGCGGTCGGGATTTTCCAGATACCCTCCAGCGCCACATTCTTGGGGATGGTGAGATGGCGGGCGATGAGATAAGTCCCCGCAGGGACAAAGACCGTGCCGCCGACCGCATTCCGCCCCGCCGAATCAAGCGCCTTCTGAAAGGCGTCTGTGTCATCCGTTTTGCCATCCCCTTTCGCACCGGAATCAAGGACGCTCCACATGTTCATGTTTTCCCCCCTTCCGTCAGATTGCCCGCCGCCCGCCTCTCCCTGCGCCATGACGGGTTTCAGCAGGAACAAACAAATAAAAAAACATAGAACCTTTCTACTATCTCGTAGCATCTTTTCACCCTCCGCAAAATTTCTCATCCAATGACTTCAGGCTGAGAAGCATAATGGTAAATCTCTTGACACCTCTACCAATTCTGGCAAGGTTTTTTCTGCAAACTATTCTGAAAATACCGAATCATTACCTGAGGAAAAAACATGCGGAAAAAGATTTCACCGGCAGGACATGCCGCACACACAAAACCCGCCGATTCCTCTATCGGTCTGCCCGGAAATCTTCTCCGACCTGTCAAAATCACCATGCTCGGCGCAGGGAGCAGCTTCACACCGCGCCTCGTGAATGACGTCCTGCTCATACCTGGTCTCGACCGCATCCATATAGCCCTTGTTGACACCGATACAAAGCGCCTATCCACCATGAAACGCCTGATCGAAAAGCTCGCAAAGCAGATGGGGAAGGAAAAAGTCTGCGCCGTCACCGCCACGCCCGACAGGACTGCCGCCCTGCCCGGTTCCACATACATTATCAACTGCATTGAGGTCAGCGGCGTGGATTGCGTCCGTTTTGATAATGATATCCCCGCAAAATATGGCGTTGACCAGTGCATCGGGGACACCGTCGGTCCGGGTGGACTCTTCAAGGCGCTCCGCACCATTCCCGTCTGGCTCGAAATCCTCTGGGATGCGGAAGCCCTCTGCCCGGATGCCCTCATCCTGAACTACACCAATCCTATGAACATGATGTGCCTTGCCGCAGGGCTGGCGAGCACCATGAATGTGGTGGGGCTTTGCCACTCCGTCCAGGGCACAAGCCACATCCTCGCCAGGCGCGCAGGCATCCCATTTGATGAGATGGTCTGGGAGTGCGCGGGCATCAACCACCTCGCCTGGTTCACAAAATTAGAACATAAGGGACAAGACCTTTACCCCATCCTCATAAAAAAGGCGCAGGCTGACCTCGCCGGAAATCCCACCGACCCGGATGATGCGGGCGACCTCGTCCGCAAGGACATCATGCTCCAGTTTGGATACTTCGTGACGGAATCCTCAGGTCACTTCAGTGAATATGTCCCTTACTATCGCAAACGCAAAGACCTTATCAAAAAATACTGCCGGGCGGGATATGACGGCGGCTCTGGATTTTACGCTCGCGAGTGGCCCAACTGGCGCAAGGCGGCAGATGATGAACGCCTCCAGATGCTCAAAGGTGAAAAAACCCTCGGCTGGGAGCGCAGCTGGGAATATGCCTCATGGATTATCGAAGCGCTGGAAAAAAACCAGCCCTTCCGCATCCACGGCAACGTCATGAACTCTCACCGCAAGGCGGGACCCCTCATCACCAACCTCCCCCAAAACGGCTGTGTTGAGGTGGCGTGCATGGTGGACGGCAACGGCGTGAATCCAACAGTTTTCGGACGTCTCCCGACGCGCCTCGCCGCCCTTTGCGCATCCAACATGTATTTTTTTGAGCTCGGCGCAACCGCCTCCCTCCTCAGGAGCAGAGAGGCGGCAATCCATGCACTCATGCTTGACCCGCTCACATCCGCTGTCTGCTCGCCGGCGGAGATACGACAGATGGCTGAGGAACTCTTCAAGGCGGAAAAAAGATTCCTGAAGGGATACAGATGAGGATGCAGGCAACCACGGGAGGCGCATGATTATGAACATTGTCATTATGGGTGTGCAGGGCTCAGGAAAGGGAACACAGTCAAGACTTCTCTCGAAACGCCTCACCATCCCCCATATCTCCACGGGGGACTTGTTCAGAGAGAATATCAAAAACCAGACCGCGCTGGGCAAAGAGGCGCAGACATACACCGACCGGGGCGCTCTTGTCCCGGATGTGATTGTCATCAACATGGTGCGCGACCGCCTCAAAGCGCCCGACACCGCAATTGGTTTTATCCTTGACGGCTTCCCCAGAAACGGCGTCCAGCTGGCAGCCTTAGAATTCCTGCGACCCGTGGAACACGCCATCCTCCTCGAACTGGACGATGCGACAGGAATCGGGCGCCTGAGCGTGCGCACCGTCTGTCTCAGGTGCGGCGTAATTTATGGCTCAAATCGCCCCCCGAAAGTGGCGGGCATCTGCGATGAGTGCGGCGGTCTGCTCGTCGAGCGCAATGACGATAAGGACAGAGGCGCCATCACAAAGAGGCTCGAACTCTATCACCAGGAAATTGACATCATGCTGAGATATTACGAATGGAAGGGCGTCCTGCGGCACATCCCTGCGGGCGGCACGCCGGAGTCTATCTTCAGCCTCTGCCTTCAGGCGCTGGGCGTCTCTGTGTGAAATATAATTAAATTCCAATGGAGGGGGAAGCCATGAAAGCAAAGTTTATCCCTCTGGTGATTTTGCAATTGAGCCTGCTTCTGTTTGCCGGCGGGGAGGAGAAATCCTCATCTCCGGCAAGGCGTGGCGCCAATCCCGATTTTTATGAAGCGCAGAAAAAACTCGACCAGGGCGGCAACTTTTATTTCTTTATGGACACAAAAGACCTCTTAAAAAATTTCATCGGGGAAACAAGGGATTCCATTGCAACCTCCGGCAAAGAAAAAGGACAGACCTTCTTTATCATTGTTGACCGCATTCTCAGCGCACTTGGAATCTACGACATCCAATACCTGGGCATCAGTGTGGTTGAGCAGGGGAACTCTCGCCTGATGAAAACCTATCTCAAGACTCCTCCGGAAAAACGGGGGCTTTTCAAGGTGCTCGGAGGCGAGCCGCACGCATTTGAAACACTATCCTATGCCCCTGCGGACTCTTCCTTTTTTCTCTCCTGCGATGTCGACCCTGTGGAGGCGCTGGCGCTTGTGCGTGCCACAATTCTTGAATCAGGCGGACCCACCGCCCTTGCCTCATTTAACACCAGCATGACGAATGCAACAACTAAGACGGGGTTCGCCATTGAGGAGGCGCTTAACTGCCTGGGGGGCGAATTCTTCATCGCGGGATATTTCGACCGGAAGGAAATGATGACCCTCACAAAAAAACAAGCCGTCACGGAATCATTACCAACACCAAGAGCCGCCATAGGCGTCCGAGTCAGAGACGCACGGCTCCTCAACATGCTCAAAGAATTCTTAACCCGGACGGGCATCGCAACAAAGGAGGAATCGGCAGGCGGCATCACAAGGCTCTTCATACAGCCGAAGCCGGATATGGACCCCTCCATCAAGCCAGCCTTTTTCTATGACGGGCGCTTCATTCTCTTCTCCACGAGCTCAGAATATCTCGAGCGCATCCTCGCAACTAAAAAGGGAACTGCGAATTTGGGCAGTAACGAGGAATACATGCAAATCGTTAAGGCGCTCCCCATAAAAGGGAACGAACTTCTCTACATTGGCGGAGACTTCCCTGTGGAACTGAAGAATTACACCCACATCTGGAAGGAAAAACTGATTGAGGCGGCATCTGCGAGCGATGGGCGTGTGAGGAATCAACCCATTATCCGCCTCTCCCGCTTGCTTGAGCGCCCCGGCGCACGGGGCGCCCTGGCAGCCATGCGCGTCAATGAGCCGGAAGGCATCCTGATTGTATGCAACACCACAAATAACATTATAGAAGGCTCATTAATTGCCGCTTGCTCACCCATTGTCTTTCCCATCCTCGCCTTCAAGTCTCAAGAGGTCATGAAAACGGGCGTCCGCTCAAAGGTCAATTCACTGAGGGCAAACATGCGCTCCGTGGCAACCGCCCTTGAGTCATACTACGTGGACTGGTCATCATATCCGCCGACCTCTGATTTCGACTCCCTCACACGAGATGGTGCTGGTGGGATATACAATATCTATGCACTAAAACGGCTAACTACGCCAATCGCCTATATCACATCCGTCCCTATTGACCCCTTTGCCGAGCTGGAGGGAACCCCCCTCCTGTATTTTGGACCGCAAGAGAAAAGAGATGCCGAACTGTCCATCAAGGGATTCCTGTGGTGCATCTGGAGCGTTGGTCCGGACGGTCGGAGCGATATCCGCTCTAAGGAAGACCTTGCAAACCTTGAAACAAACATTCTCGCCTACGACCCAACCAACGGTCTGCTCAGTGCGGGCGACATCGCCTGCTGGAATAGTCCGGGGGGCATCAAGGTTGGAGCCGTCAAGGTTTTCCCTTGATACCATAAGGATAATGAAGGAATACACAACGTTCAGAAAAACCCTTCTCAAGGACTTTTAAATGGGCGCGCTTTTCCGCCCAACCTGAATTTTAAAATGGGGTGCCATTTATGCCTTTCACTTTTGGAATGCCCGCCCTTATTGAACTCCCTGATATCACCAGCCATATTGACCTGTGCAAAGAACTGGGACTCTCATTTATTGAATTGAACATGAATATCCCGTGGCAATGCCCTGAAAATCTTGCCCCTGATTTTCTTAAAAGCCTGACGATAAACCACGGGATTGGTTTCTCGCTTCACTTGCCCGAAGAGACTGACATGGGTTCCTTTCATTTACCTGTCAGGCAAGGGCACATGGTGCGATGCGAGGAAGCCTTTCTCTGGTCCGCCAGAGCCGGCGTCCCGATGGTAAATCTTCACCTCAATAACGGAGTCTATTTCAGCCTGCCGGATAAAAAAGTCTGGCTCTATCAGAAATACCAGCCCCTTTTTCTTGAGAATCTCCTGAGCGGTTTCGACAGACTTGCTAACCTGGCAAGGGACAACGGAATTAAAATCTGCATTGAGAACTCTTACAACTTCCATCTTCCCTTCATCGGTGAAGCCGTCCGGAACCTCATGAATATCCCTCAGATATTTCTGACATGGGACACCGGTCATGATGCAAGAACGGGTTTCAAAGAGAGGGCGCTCCTCTTACAACACGAGGAGAGGATTGCCCACATGCACCTGCATGATTATAATGGCGTGAGTGACCACCAGATTCCTTTCACAGGTAATATAAATATTCGTGAGATGCTGACTTTTGCAAAGCGGCGGAATATCAGCGTCATTATTGAGGTTAAAACAGTAGATGCACTGAGGGAATCTGTATCAAAATTACATGGCGACAATGCCCTTGACGTCTCCGCAGGTGCGGTGCAATGAAAATATCATGAAATCTTAACTTTTTTAAGGAGTGATAACCATGAGTGAGTCAATCGTTATCAATCCGCCTCTCCAGCCCAAAAAAAGGGTGGAGTCCATTGACGCCTTTCGTGGATTCACAATCCTCGCCATGATATTTGTCATCCAGGTGGCAGGTTACAGAAACCTCCCTCTTACCTTCCCGCATTTCAACAGCGCGCCTGTCTCAACCTTCAAACATGCGGGCGAGGACAGCGACGCCGAGGAGTGGGCATTCTGGGAGGGCAAACCATATTCAACCATTTATCGAAAGGCGAAAATCCTGAAAAGACTTTCCAACACCCAGTATAATGTGATACTTCTGGATGAAAAAGGGAACCCTGAAAAGACATTTAACAACGTGCTGGTAACTCATGCCAAACCGCTCAGGAAGAATGACGGCATCCTCGCCATCAAACACAAAGATTCAGCCATGCCCGAATTCCGCGGATACGGCAACGGCTGCACCTTCACCGACCTCGTTGCGCCCTTCTTTGTCTTCATCGTTGGCGTGTGCATACCCTTGAGCAAACAGCGGCGCGGGGCGGCATGGTGGAAACACGTCGGCACGCGCACACTTCTTCTCATCCTCGCAGGCGTGATATATATTTCGCTC
>JAPLSR010000299.1 GCA_026398545.1 Candidatus Sumerlaeota bacterium
AATTAACTTTCAGGCGTGTAATCTCCCGAAAAACAATAATGTAATGTGTTAATTTATATTGTTTTATATAAAAAAAATTCGTATACCCCGATTAATGTATTGTCAAACTGAATTTGATTATCCTGCCCCGTTTTTTCTATCGTTTAAGTATAAAGTATTCTTGACAATTATTTACGAAGGGTGTCAATTGCTATTAATTTTACAATACATTTATTTGTTTTAAATTTATCAGGGGGTTATTACACTATGCCTAAAAAGATACTTGCCGTTGATGATGAGAATGATGTTTTGCTCATCATCAAGACTGCCCTTGCCAGTGAAGGTTATGAAATTACCACGGCATCCAACGGATATGACGGCCTGGCGCTGGCAGAGGATTTGCAGCCCGATTTGATACTTCTCGACTTGCGCATGCCTGAGATGGATGGGATGGAAGTTCTTCAACGGCTCAGGGAGAGTGAGAAAACACAAAATATACCGGTCATTGTTTTAACAGGCATATCGGACAAGACCAAGATTCGAGAAGCCCTGGATAAGGGGATTACCTATTATATTGTGAAGCCTTTTGAATGTCAGGACCTGATTTCCAAAGTCAAATTTGCCCTTATGCCTGCAGAAGAGTGAACAGGGACTTATCTGATTTCTTCATCTTATTTTTAGCGCCGATATAGTAAAGGTCGGCGTCATCATGCCATGTAAGCACCTTCCACCCCTCTTTTACAAGTTGTTCGGCAAGTTCCCTCGCCGGTGGTAGATAATGCCTCCGGATGGTGTCTGCAGATGAATTCCTGTGCACCGAGTTAATATAATCCCTCCCGCGAGAATGAGCGATATGAAGAGCGCCATTTTTTTTCAGGATTTTATGGAAATGGTTAAGAAAGATGCCTGGTGGGGAAAAATGGGGCCATACATTGAAACATACCACGCAGTCTATCGTGCCTTTCGCTATTTCAATATCCAACACTGATTTATTATGGAATCTCACCTGAGAGGGGAGGTGTTGGCTCAGGCAATAATTAAACATCTTGGAAGAGACATCACAGGCGTCAATCTGTCCGGTTGTGCCGACTTGTTCAGATAGGAGTTTTGTCAACCTTCCGCAACCGCACCCGGGTTCGACAACCCGGTATCCTGTCTGTATGTTGAATAAGTCAAGAAGCCGTTTCACCCGCCTGAATTCATCCTGTTCAAATTTCAGGAAAAGACCTTCCTCAAAACAGCGGTCAAAATAATTGGAAACGTCCGCATTATCAATCGTTTTTTGATGTCCTGACATGCAATTCTCCTTCAAGACCTTACGCAATCGGATGAGCCTTTCTGTAAAAGTGGATTGTGCCATAAAGGAAAACCAGAACCAGTGTGATGCAGGCACCTGTAGGCAAGTCAGCCTTATACGAGATAATAAAACCCCCAACAGCGCCAGCCATCCCCAGCAGTCCTGATGTTATCAGGACAGACCTCATGTCTCTGGCGACCTCATAAGCGGCAGCCGCAGGACAGGTGAGGAGACTGTATATCAAAAGTCCCCCCACACTGCTCAGGTTGGCTGTGATTACCCCGGCTGCCATAATGAGAAGGAGGGATGTTATAAGTTTCACGGGAATCCCGGAGACCAATGCAAGGGCAGGGCTGAAAAGAATGACCTTTAATTCCTTGTAAAAAAGGAGACAAAAGAGAAAAAGGACGATTGCCACTGCACCCATGATGAATATATCTGTGGTTGTGACAAACAGGAGATTTCCCCACATCAGGCTGAGCATGGGAGTGATGTCATCACGAACAAGCCCCATCCCCAGAAATGCAAGACCTATCATCAGGGAAAAAAGGATTCCGGTATGTGTCTCTGATTTTATACGGATATCGCGTGAGATGAGTTGTCCCAGTAGAAATGAGGAAAGAAGCGATGCCGCAAGGGCTATCGGGAAAACAGGCAACTTGAGAAGATGGGCGGTGACCGCGCCCACCAGTGCGGCGTGAGACATCACAATGCTCAGAAAGGGAATCCTCATCCCGATAACATACGCCCCCAAACAGCCCATACTGCCCCCTCCAATCACCGCGGCTGCAATTATGACCCAGAAGATGCCCAGCCAGTCCTTCATTTCACGTCCCCCATGGCAAAACAGTGTCTTCTGCCCGAGCGCTCAATGACCTCAACCGGACAGCGATAGACATCCTTGAGTTTCTCAGGGGTCAGGACGTCCTCAACGGCTCCATCCATCAGAATCCGCCCATCCCTGAGAAGAATTACCCTTCTGCAACATGCCGGCAGGTGACCGGTGATGTGGGTTGTCATAACAATGGTCAGCTTAATCTTCGCATAAAGTTCTTCAATGAGCAAGACGAGGCGTTCCTGCCAGTCCATGTCAAGACCGCTGGTCGGTTCGTCTAAGAAGAGGAGTGCGGGTTCCTGGGCAAGCGCCCTCGCAATCTGCACCTTTTGCCTTTCACCACTTGAAAGACTGCGATAGGGATGACTGGCGAGATGGCTGACACCCAGAATTCCCATGGTGAAATCCACGGCAACCCTGTCTGATTGTGTGAGGTGGGACAGGACTCCCCGCCGTCCGATACGTCCCATTTCCACCACCTCACGCGCCGTGAGCGGAATGGATGGATTATAATCAATATTTTGCGGGACAATTGCAATTTTGCGCCTTAGTCGCAGGATTTCTGGCGCATTCAGGGTTTTGACTTCAGTCCCGAAGATAGAGAAAGTCCCATCCGTTGGTCTCCAGAGAAGGTCCATCAGGGCAAGTAGTGTTGATTTGCCAGCCCCATTTGGTCCGAGGATTCCGAGGAATTCGCCTTCCTCGAGGGAAAGGGTGACGTTTTCCAGAAGGCTTTTGCCCCCGATTCTGAAGGAGACATGTTCAAAACAAAGCACGTTCACTTTTTTGTCGCACACTCAATCAGTCTATCCAGATTGCTCCGAACGAGGGAGTAATAGCTATTCTGGGAGGGGGACATATCGGGGAAGTTGCTGAAGACCACAATTTGCGCACTCAGGTGTGAAGCAAGAGCCTCGCCCATCTGGCGTCCCTCCTGCAGATTGGCAATGACATACCTGACCCCGCTCTTATGTCCCTTATTTATCAGATTTTGAAGCTCCTGTGGTGTTGTGGCGTTTGCGCCTGAATAAACCGCCACAGCGTCCAGTCCGAGCCACCTGCAGAACACTGCCTGATGCCCTGAGGAAATGACCTTAGTCCCCCGAAGCCCCGCCTCCTGCATGCGTCTTGCGCATTCCTCATTCAGTTTCTCAAGGTTCACAATAGCCCTCTGGTATGAGGCATTGAATTCATCAGCCTTTTCCGGAAAGACTGTCAGAAGACCATCAAGCGTATCCTTAAGAATGAGTCGGTAACTCTCGGGAACACAAAGTCCTTCCGGAGCGATAATCTCTCTGATTGCAGGGCGCCCCTTTGCAAGTGGAAGGATTTTTGAATCAATGCTACTCTGGAAGTCAAACCTCAGGAGAAGGTGGCATTCCCTGATTTTTTTAATGAGACCGGGCGCAATATCAAAATGTCCGGGGCACATACCCGGCGGAGCGAGGCGCACAAATTCAAAACCATCACCGGTTAAGTCCCTTGCGGCGCTCTCAAGGTATGAGGTTGTCACGACAATAGAGGGCTGACTGACTGTCCGCCTCCCACTTGAGCGGCAACTGATGCCGCCAAGCAGTAGAAAAAAAAGGAGCCAGATTAAGTAAAGTTGTCTTTTCATTTCTTCATCACGGGGAAAGATGTCCTGTAGAAAGGCGCGTTATAACCCCCGGGCTCACCGTTCCATTAGTAGGGTCATACCAGTTGCGGGGAGGCACGGGATGATGCGCCACCCCTGAATCCCAGAACCCGATGTCCCCCTTCGGACCAACACTCCATAAAGCCCATTTGACCGGCGAGGCGCCCATGTCAAAATATATCACATCATCCGATAGACCTGTATCGTGGGGAAAATTCCTCGGAACCCAGATGCCGAGAATTGTATGCACCCCGTAATTGGTATAACCGAAGCCCGGCGTAGCATATTTGTAATGAAACAACGGATTGAACACATCCCTTGTGCGGCTTGAGACATAGGCGACAGGTGTTGTCAGCTCCATGGGGCACATGGAGTAATCACCAATACTATCCATAGCGCCGGAGCAGAAGGAGCGGGCAGGTGGGTATTTCCTGTAATCCACACAATAGTTCTCAAGGGCGGATGTGATGGAGCGCATGTCCGCCTTTGCCCGAGAGACCTTTGACCTTGTCTGTGCATCAAGAAAATTGGGGACTGCAATTGCCGCAAGAATGGCAATGATGGCAACAACAATCAGGAGCTCAACAAGGGTGAAACCCCTGCTATCTTGTCTGATATGCATTCCAGTCTTCAATCTCCTTGCATCGGCAGGGGCCATTATTCAAATTGGCACCACAATGAACGCATAACTCTTGTAAAGAATTCGATATCTGAGTATTTTTTCACCCAGAGGCGATAGGAGTCATGCCAGGGGGGGAGGTATGTATCCTCCTGGTCAAAAATACCCGTGACATTAAAACCTCCCGCGGGTGCAGAGTGGTCATTGAAATCCCCCTCGCTGGAGAGATACATAGTCAGGGTTGAACCGGCGTCATCCGCAATGGTGAGCGATTTATCATTGCCCCATGCGCCGGAGGAGATGTGAACCCCCTTCAATTTGACCCATTGCGCCTGGTATTTTTCGCCGCCCGAGATGCGCGTTTGGTCGAAGAAATTGCATATTGAAAGATTTGTGATTTCCTGAGGAGCGGGCATTCCCACGCCGGATTGCAGTTTTGTAACAGTGAAAGCTGCGGCGAGTGAATGGCGCTCATTGATGTTCACCTTACCTGCATTGTCCATAATAAAGCCCTCGATTCGAATGCGGTCGCCGGGCTGGATGTTCAAGGGGTAGCGAGGCCATGGCGTATCGGCGTAAAAAATCCCCGCCCAGGCGGCAATACCGCCATGGTCAGGCGGCTCTGCCTGGACATAGACTTGCCATTGCTCGGTTGTTGGGAGAAGTTCTGCAGGATTATTGAGAGCAATGCCCTGGATGACAACCTTGTTGGCGGGGTCGATAGGTGCGCCGTTTTTTGGATTGGCACCCCTGCCTTCGGCGTCCACCGCCTCCAGGTCCCAGATATTGTCCGCCAGAGACGGGGCGCAAAGGAAGAGCATAAACGACGCATAAAAAATAAGTCTTGCGATTTTTTTGAGATTCATCTGGTGTTTTTCTCGTGTTACGAATTATTAAATCGTGTTACGCATAATTTTTTGCTGGAATACCGTCAAGGATAATAATCATAATCAGGATATTTTTTATTTGCTTCAGGAGTTGTGCCCGGCTATTTTCAAAATAAATTGCTATGAAGTGGAGATAAATTCAATGTCCGAAATTGAGCGTTTTGGTGTCTCTCTGGATAAGCGGCTGTTGCAAAAGTTTGACAAGCGAAATAAAAAGATGGGTTACACCAACCGTTCTGAGGCGATACGCGACCTCATCCGTGACTGCCTTATCAGGTCAAAGCAGTGGGTGAGGGATGATGTGCGCGTGGTTGCCACTTTGACATTAGTCTATGACCATCATAAAAAAGCCCTTCCCGAACAACTGAATAATATCCAGCATGAACACAAAAATCTTGTCGTCTCCAGCATGCATGTCCATCTTGACCATGATAATTGTCTTGAGGTCGTTGTGTTGCGAGGCATCGGAAAGGATGTAAAGGCGCTGGCTCACACCCTGATTGCTCAAAAGGGTGTCAAGCATGGAAAGGCTATCATGACTACGGAGGGCAAGGATGTGTGGTAGGGGAGCCTGCATAAATTGAAAATTGACAATTGAAAATTATCAATTATCGGTCAGGACGGCAATACCCGGAAGTTGGATTCCCTCAAGGAATTCGAGTGATGCCCCGCCACCTGTGGAGACATGGGTCATCTTGCCTGCCAGTCCAAACTTTTCAAGGGCTGCCGCCGAATCGCCTCCGCCGATGACAGTTACCGCCTCTGACTGTGCCATCGCCTCGGCTATCTTTCTTGTCCCCTCGGCAAACTTGTCAATCTCGAAGACGCCCATAGGACCGTTCCAGACGATGGTTTTTGCCCTTTTAATTTTATCGATGAAGATTTCAATGGATTCGGGACCGATGTCCACCCCCTGCCATCCAGCAGGGATTGCATTTGCCGCCACGACTTTTGTGTTGGCTGAGACATCAAATTTGTCCGCCACAAGGCAATCCACGGGCAGGAGAATCTTCTCCGGCTTTCCTCCGAACTCCTTGAGAATTTCCTTTGCTGTTTCAAATGCCTCCTGGTCGAATAATGATGTGCCAATCTCCAGCCCTTGTGCCTTGTAAAAGGTGTAAGCCATGCCGCCGCCGATGATAAGGGAGTCAACTTTTTTCAGGAGATTGCGTATCACGCCGATTTTGTCAGCAACCTTTTTGCCCCCCAGGATGGCAAGGAAGGGGCGTTCGGGTTTGTCAAGGGCATCGCCCAGATATTTCAATTCCTTTTGAATCAGGAAACCCGCGGCGAAGGGACCTTTCAGAAAATGTGTGATGCCTTCCGTGGAGGCATGGGCGCGATGGGCAGTTCCAAAGGCATCGTCCACATACATATCGGCAAGGGAGGCGAGGGCTTTGGCAAACTCCGGGTCGTTCTTCTCCTCGCCCTTGTGAAATCGCACATTTTCCAGCATGAGGACATCCCCGTTTTTCATTCCGCTGACAAGTTTTTCGACCTCCGGACCGATGCAATCCGGCGCCATAGTGACGGGTTTCCCCAAAAGCTCTGAGAGACGTTTGGCGGTTGGGGCGAGGCTGAATTCAGGTGAAGGGCCGCCCTTTGGGCGCCCCAGATGGGATGCGAGGATGACCTTCGCCTGCCTTTCAACAAGAAGTTTGATGGTGGGAAGGGCGCCGCGGATGCGCATATCATCCGTGATAATTCCCTTCTCTATAGGGACGTTGAAGTCAACGCGCACAAAGACGCGCTTCCCTTTGACATCTTGTTTATCAACCGTCAATTTTG
>JAPLSR010000433.1 GCA_026398545.1 Candidatus Sumerlaeota bacterium
ATTTTAACCTTGTCAAACAACTCATCCAGTGCGGATTGTTTGACATTGTGGGTCATCTCGACCTGATAAAGAAATTTGGCTATTACCCTAAAAATGGATGGGAGGACATTCAGGAGGATGTGGCGAAGGCTCTGGGCGAAAGCGGCATGGTGGTGGAGGTGAATACTAGCGGGATGGATAAGCCGGTGAGGGAATTCTACCCGGGCGCCAACTTCCTCTGCCGGCTGAGAAAATATGGAGTGCCGGTAACGCTGGGTTCTGATGCGCACAGCCCTGATGAGGTGGGACGTTATTTTGACCAGGCTGTGGCGCTTCTCAAGGAGATTGGCTATACGGAAATCATGTCCTTTGAAAAACGGGAGCGAAAACCTGTGCCTCTTTGAAGGTAAGAATGTTTCACGCGGAGAACGCAGAGAAGAAAATTAGTTTAAAGGGCGATGGAAATAAGATATGATTTTATATCGTTGATATGAATAATCTCAGCATTCTCTGCGTGCTCTGCGTGAAAGTATCTAATGATTGTGGATGTAAATGATGCAACAGCAGGGAAAATATTTGACGGGTTCTGATGGTTTATATAGATGTCCAACTAATCCTGTGGAGATTGAGAGTGGTGAGATATGTCAGATAAGACAGATGACATTTTGGAAGGACAACCCGAAGCAGAGTTTGAACATGAAGCGGTGATGGAGGGGGAGGTTGGACAGGCGCAGTCCCCAGCCATTAGTCCGGAGGAGGTGCGTCCCATCCTTGAGTGTCTTCTCTTTGCCTCTACGGAACCCCTTTCCATCAAACAGCTTGGCAGGATTATTCCCTCTGCGGATGCAAAGACTTTGCGTCGGGTGATTCTTGACCTGCAGGTGGAATATGACCAGCAGGGACGTGGGTTGCAGATTATCGAGGTGGCAGGGGGATACCAGATGGCAACGCATCGCCGGTTCGCCTCTTACATCTTGCAACTCAACCGCAACAAGAAACGCAGCCCTCTATCAACGCCCGCTCTGGAAACACTGGCAATCATTGCTTATAAACAGCCCATAATCCGAGCGGAGATTGAAGCCATCCGCGGCGTGGATTCAAGCGGCGTCATTCACTCCCTTGTGGAACTTAATCTGGTCAAGATTGTGGGGACGAAAGAGACGCCGGGCAGACCGCCCATGTATGGCACAACGGAGGAATTTTTAAAGGTCTTCGGACTCAAGCGTCTTTCCGACTTACCGTCCATCAGGGAACTTCGGGAACAGTATGAGAAGCGTTCAGAATCGGGGGCGTCTGAGAAATGACAATGAGGCTTCAAAGATATCTTGCATTGTGCGGGATTGCCTCAAGGCGGAAATGTGAGGAACACATCACCCGGGGAAGGGTGATTGTTAATGGGGTGACGGTTGTGCAGCTTGGCACATGCGTCACACCGGAGAAAGATAAAGTCCTGGTGGACGGGCGCGAAATCTTTCCTCCGAAGCGGTTTGTTTATTATGCGCTTAATAAACCTGCCGGTTATGTCGTGACGCTGTCAGACAGTCATGGCACTCCGACTGTCATGGCGCTCTTGCAGGATATACGAGAGAGGGTGTTTCCCGTGGGAAGGCTTGATATGGACACAGAGGGGCTTTTGCTCCTCACCAATGATGGGGAACTTGCAAACCGCCTGATGCATCCCCGATACCATCTTGAGAAGGAATATCTTATTACAGTCAGGCGTGAGTTGAATGAGCATAATCTCAACTGGCTGCGGAAGGGCATCGAACTGGAAGGAAAGGTCACACAGCCGGCACAGATTCGTCTCATCAAAAAGAGTCGGGAGTATATCTGTTACAGAATGGTTATCCATGAGGGGCGCAAGCGGCAGATAAGAGAGATGTTTAAAGCGACAGGGCATCCAGTCCTGACTTTGAAAAGGATTGCTATCGGTTCGGTTCATCTTGGGACGCTTACTACTGGAAGGTATCGTCCTTTGACGCATGCCGAAGTGGGGTTGCTGCGCAAGGCGGCAGGACTTGTAAGTGAAAAGGGTGGGAAGGGAATTGAGAATAAGGAGGAAAGGGAAGGTTATGAGCGAAGAGGAATCAGCGGGGTCAGAAATAAGTGAGCTGGATAAGGAGATTATCCGTCTCCTCGAAAAGCGTGCCGCCCTGGTGAAGGGAAAAAGGGGCATTGAAGATATATCAGGTGGTGTGGAATTTAATTTCTCCGCGCGGCAGGCAGTCCTCGACCTCGTTGAGCAAATGGGAAGCGGTGTCATTTCCGCCGGCGGATTGAACCGCATCTTCACAGAGATTATATCCCAGTGCGAGGCAATTGCCCGACCTGTGAGCGTTGGATATCTCGGACCTGAGGGGACATTCACGCACCAGGCTGCCGTCAACGCCTTCGGCTCGGCTCATAACCTTTTTCCGCTTCCTGCCATTGACGACCTTTTTGACGCCGTGGAGAAAAAACAATTGGATTTTGCCTGCGTTGCGATTGAGAACTCCACAGGCGGCGTTGTCCATAATGTCCTCGACCGCTTTTTGAATTCCGACGTCAGAATCCAGTCCGAGATTATTATTTATATCCATCATTGTTTAATATCGAATGTCCCGATAAGTCAGATTCGGCGCATCTTTTCCCATTCCCAGTCTTTTCTGCAATGCAGTCGCTGGCTCAGGCAGAGCATGTCCGGTGTTGAGCTGGTGGAGGTGTCCAGCACGGTGGAGGGGGTGCGGCGGGCGAAGGAATCCACAGACGGCGCCGCCATTGCGGGGGAACTTGCTGCGCGCCTGAACGGTATGAATGTCATTGCGAGCGACATCCAGGATACCTTGGAAAACTATACCCGTTTTGTCATAAAAGGACGCGGGGCAACCGCCCCCCCCGGCGCGGACAAGACCTCGCTAATTATTTCCATCAAGCATAAGCCGGGTTCCCTGTTTGAGGCGTTGCAACCCTTTGCGGCGCGGGGCATCAATCTCACAAAGATTGAATCGCGTCCCACTCGCCAGCGTCCGTGGGAGTATGTCTTCTTTATTGATTTTGATGGTCATGTGAATGATGAGCCGGTGAGGAATGTCTTGAAGGAACTGGAGCAGGCGACAATATTTATCAGATTTCTCGGCTCATATCCGCGCGCCAGGACCTTTGATGTATAAGGTTTGAATAACTGGAGGGAGCGTTATGATTATTGTCCTTCGACCTGATGTCACGGAAGAACAGTTCAATCATATCATTGAAAAGATTGAGAGCCATGGACTGCGGGCGCATATTTCCAGGGGGACGGAGCGCACCATTATTGGCGCCATCGGGGATGAAAGTGTCCTTCGAAATCTTCCGTTTGAGGCAATGCCGGGCGTCGAAAATGTGATGCCCGTTCTGAAACCTTACAAGCTCGCCAGTCGCACATTCCATCCGGAAAAGTCAAAAATCACGGTGCGGGATGTAGTGATTGGCGGCGATGAGGTCATTATTGCGGCTGGTCCATGCTCCGTGGAAAAGGGCGATACACTGATTCGGACTGCGGTTCAGGTGAAGAATGCAGGGGCGAAGATGCTGAGGGGCGGTGCGTTTAAACCGCGCACATCGCCCTATGATTTCCAGGGGCTTGGTGAGGAAGGATTAAAATTACTCGTCGAGGCGCGGGAAGTGACAGGTCTTCCCTTTATTACAGAGGTCATGGAGACGCGCACGGTGGAAATGGTTAGCAAGTTTGCCGATGTGTTGCAGATTGGCGCGAGAAACACCCAGAACTATGAACTCTTAAAAGAGGTGGGGCAGACGGACAAACCTATACTCCTCAAGAGGGGCATGTCGGTGAGTCTCAATGAATTCATGCTGGCGGCGGAGTATATCCTGAATGAGAGAAACCACAATGTTATTCTGTGTGAACGCGGAATCCGCACATTCGAAACTTCCACTCGCAATACCCTTGATATTTCCTCCGTCGCCGTGCTTCATTACGAGACACACCTGCCAGTCTGGGTGGACCCGAGTCATGCGGCGGGGCACTGGCGGTGGGTCAATCCGCTTTCAAGGGCGGCGATTGCCATCGGGGCTGATGGGCTTCTTATTGAGGTTCATATTGACCCGGAGAATGCCTGGTCGGACGGTGCCCAGAGTCTTCTGCCTGAAAAATTTGCCCTCCTGATGAAAGATATCAGGAAGGTTGCGGAGGCGGTGGGACGGACAGTCTCAGCGGGAGAGGGCGTCTGATGGAAGATATTATCCATTTTAAGAAAATCTCCATCTTTGGAGTGGGGCTCATTGGAGGCGCCATAGGGATGGCGGTCAGGAGGTTGGGTATTGCCGACTGTGTCACCGGCATTGGACGCAGCAGGGAGCGGCTTGAAACAGCCCGCACCATAGGCGCTCTGGATGATTATACAACGGATATTGCCGCAGGCGCATCCGATTGCGACCTCTTTATATTTTGCCTCCCCGTGCAGAAAATCATTGAACATCTTCCCCTCGTGGCGCGGGCGGTCAAACCGGGATGCATTGTGACAGATGTGGGAAGTACAAAGAAAACCATAATAGATGCGGCGGCTTCTCTTTTCGGTCGGGACAAATCTTTTGTCGGCGCGCATCCCATGACAGGCTCTGACAAGAGTGGATGCGCAAATGCCCCGCAGGTCGTCTTCAACGGTGTAACCTGCTTTGTCACCGTCACGCATGACACAAATTATGAGGCTGTGGCAAAGGTGACCCTTTTCTGGAAGGCGCTTGGAATGATTTGCGTTTTGATCAACCCTTTGCGCCATGATGAATATACCGCCCTTGTCAGTCATCTTCCACATATAACCGCCGTGGCGCTGGTCAATACCGTTGCCTCCTGTCCGGAGGATTTGAATTTCATCAGGCAGATTTCAGGCAGGGGATTTAAAGACACCACACGGATTGCCATGGGTGATATTATGATGTGGTTGGATATCTGTCAGGAGAACGGCGACAATATCATCCGGTATATTGACCAATTGATTGGCGAGATGGAGAAGCTCAAGACATCGCTTCAGAGCAAGAATCTGGCGGCAGTTCAAAACTTTCTCGAACGTGCCAAAGCCTTCCGCGAAAAATTCGATTAGCGCAAATTCCCATAATTAAACCACGAGATTTAAACGCATGTTCCCAAATCCGATTTTATACAGCCGCTCGTAACCGCCCTGCGTGTTTCTTATCGGAGAGCGCGAAAAGTCCGTTAGCCGCATTGACGATTTTATCGCTGATTCCGGGGGCGTAATAGACCTGTCCGCATTGCTCGCATACCAACGCGGGAATGCCTTCAATTTTGACTTCCAGCCCTTCGCGCTCAAAGGTTTGCGCCACTTCTCTGTTTTTCAATATCCCCTTGCGGCACGATTTGCACACAGCGCCTTCTTTCCTCATTGTTTTAAACCCCTTTTATATGGCGTTTCCCAGAACGGGCGATGCGGGATGTAAGCCGTAACAATATCCACCGAGTCAATCTGCCCGCTCTCGCTCCAGTAATCAACAACAATATGAAGATGTTCTTTGATATTCTCCGACAAGTGAAATTGCCCTTCAATCAAACATCGGAATTCCTCTTCATACATTTCAAGAACATTGCCGTCTTCAATCGCTTCAAGAATCTCATCTTCGCAAAAACCCTCCGACAACATGTGAGTAGAGACGTGAGGTCTTAGGGCGTAATTCTTTAGACGAACGGCTTCTTTTATTTTTTTGACAAAACCTCGCAACCGTCTTTTACGATTACAATGTCATTTTCATAGCGGAATCCGATATTCTCTTC
>JAPLSR010000402.1 GCA_026398545.1 Candidatus Sumerlaeota bacterium
TCATCAAAAACTCCATCATCTGGGAAAACTCCCCCGACCTCATAAATTGCCACGCCACATGCTCCTGCGTTGGAGACGGAGATGATTACCCCGGCAATTCCACCGAGGACCCGCTCTTCTTCGGCTATGGCGGATTCAATGAATATCAACCCATCTACGTTGCAACATACGGGAGTGACACCGGCAGCGGCGACTCGCTGACGCCCATGCGGCATATCCGCCAGGCGCTTGCCCTTTATTCCTACAATCTGACATCTAATTCACCCCACATCAAGAAGGCTTTAGACGGCAAAGACCGGGGCGCCTAACCGAGCCCCGATGAATATTTGACCTGGTTCGGCAATGCGCCTAAGATTTATATTGTCCAGGGTGATTATGAGGAGAAGAACATCATTGTAACGGCTCCGGCATCTATTGTGGGCGTGGAAAAAAACGGATGTGTGGTGAATACAGGTGGAAGTAACGGCTTTTTGTGGCGCACGGAAGGCAAAATCAGTACCCTCACCATCAATCAGGCAAAAACCGCCATCACACAAAATAGTGGTAGCCTGCAGCTCTCAAGTGTTTTTGTCAGTGGCGCCTCCGAGACAGGCATTGTCTGCCTCTCAGGCGCCGCCGATATGGAAGATGTCACTATCGAAAAGTGCAGTGCCAACGGGTTATCTCTCACCGGCGTATCACCACGGCTGAAAAATTCACAGTTTCGGAAAAATGGCATCTCCGGTCTGCTCTGCATGGGACATTCCTCTCCACACATAGATTCCTGTGCATTTGAGGATAATGCATCGGGCATATTTATGACCGGCAATGGCTCGCCTGATATCCACAATTCCACATTCTCGGGGAATTTTCAATACGGGATTGTGGCGACGGACAAAGTTACACCTATTATCCTATCGAGCCGGATACACCATAATTATATCGGCATTTTTGCAGTTTCCGCATCCAGGCTCTTTATCGCCAGCAATTTCATATATGACAATCTGCAAAAGGGCATTAAACTTGGAAACGCATGCCGCGCCTTTATCACAAACAACACCATTTGTTTTAGCAAGACCGGTATTGCCGCCTATGATGCCGCCCAGGCTCAGGTCCAGAACTGTATCCTGCGGGAAAATTCTGAAGAAAACCTGATTGGTTGCTCCGCCGTGTATTCCAATATATCCGGCGCCACCCCTATTAACGGGAACTTCAACGCCGACCCTCAATTCCTGAACGCCGCCGCACGTGACCTCCACATCGCCCAGACATCTCCCTGCGTGGATAGCGGTCTGAATCAGACGCTTGCCTTCCGGGATATTGACGGGGAGCCGCGTCCCATGGGGCTCGGCGTTGATGTGGGCGCCGATGAGGCGCCTGCAGAATGGCAATTCTCTTTTGAGCAGGGTTCGCAGGACTGGAAACCAGTCTCCATCCCGCAGGTATTCACCCCACCAACCTTTCAGGCAACAAACGGCGCTCTCATTCTGACATGCCTGAATAATAATACATTTGGCTTCTGGGATTCCCCGCCCGGAGCCATGCCGGCTGATGAAAACCACCTCTACCGCGTCCGGCTTAACATAAGAGGGAGCGTTGAAGATAAAAGCAAATCTCCCGGCGTCCGTTTCCGCGCCATGGCAAGGGACTCCCAGTGGGTGGATGAACTCGCCATTTTCAGCCAGGAAAGCGGCCTTACCTCACCACCACCAAAGGGACGCACATATGACCTTTATGTAGCCCCAACGGCTCGCGACCTGCTTCTCCCACTGGAACTGAATGACCTCACACTGAACTGGGATATTGTCAATCTTGACCAGAATGATGCCTCCCAGGCGACACTTTTTCTGGATGATGTGCGGTTTTCATGCCTCCCCCTGGCGGGACTTCAAACCATGACACTGGAAAAACGGTATGAGTTTTCAAACAATGCGGAGGGCTGGACTGGCAGTGGCGCTGGAATTTTTACACGCCCCAACCTCTATTACATCAACAGCACACTTGTGATGCAATCTCTAAACAACCTCAGTTGTTTTGGCTACTGGGAAACCCTCGTCAGCGGTTTCACCCTTAACCCCTCCCGCCTCTACCGTATCGATTTCACACTCCGAACCAGTGCCGCCCCAACAAGGGTTCCCTCTATCCGGCTGAGAATCTCCACGGAGGACTATTGCTTCAACCTCTCCAAAATGCTGAACAGCACGGCGGATGCCTCCGTCACACTCAGGGCAAAAGACCGCGCCTACAGTTGCTATTTTGTTCCACCTGTAGAATATACAGGCAGTGTTCTTAATCGTCTGCGCCTTGCCTGCGACCTGATTAACTTCAATGATGAGGATGACCCTTATGCCTTCATCGCCATTGAGCGTGTGGCGATTTATTCCTGTCCGCTCCCACAATTTCCATAGGAAAATTTAATTGCCCGGATTTTTAAAGAGATTGTTCAAAAAGAAAAGCGCCCTGCCGCTAAATAGAAAAAACCTGGGCGTCCTCGGTGAAGAATCCGCCTGCCATTACCTTGTAAAAAATAACTATGCCATCATTGAGCAAAATTTCCAGTGTCCCTCAGGCGAAATTGATATCATTGCACGAGAGAAAGATACAGTCGTCTTCGTTGAAGTCAAATCTCAATACGAACACACGCCCATCCGACCCGAGCGCAAGGTGGACGCAAGGAAACAGAAGAAACTTCTCCATCTGGCGCGTTACTACCGCCGTCTCCACCTCACCCCCGAAACACCGTGCAGGATAGACGTCATTACTGTCATCCTCTCACACGACAATAAACCTTCCCGCATCATACACTATAAACGGGCGATATGAGTGTGATTCTTCAGGGCTTATGTCTGGGTCTGAAGATGGTGCGGAAGTATCGGAAAATGCCGGGTAAGAATCCCTGGGAGCGGATTGCGGTGCGCAGGGCAGCCCTATGCTGACGCGACCGCATGTAGTTGTGAAAAATTCTTTCCTGCAGGGCGCTGCGATAGGACGCCGATTCCTTGTTTGATTCCAGTATCTGGAGCTTTTGTTCCGCAATCTCATTGATGTCTGAAACGGGAGAATGTGTCTTTTCAAGGGCGTCAAGGTATCTGAAAAATACGGGTTGCAAAGAG
>JAPLSR010000155.1 GCA_026398545.1 Candidatus Sumerlaeota bacterium
TATCAATGTCACATACATAATTATCCAAGTTGATTGCATTGGGGAACTGGAAAAAGCCAATGTCAGGCCCCACATTATCTTCGGAATTCCCGATGATGATGCTATCCGGAATGTGTCCAATCACCGGTGGGAATGTCCCATTTGCCAAAACTGCTAAAGGACATAACAACATAACCACCAGTACCATTCCTTTTTTGTACCAACTACTCATAACATACCTCCTTCGATATTGAATTTTCAATATTTACAAATAATTCCTGACCCGTAATGAATATTAGATAAAACACACCCTCCAATTTAAAGCCATCTCCATAATTTTTTTATGCACGTAACTTGGGTTCCAATCTTGTCATCAAACATTTAAGATTACATATTTAGGCCACTAATATATAAACGACTTTCTTGTTCTATTTTTTTTTGGTAAAGTTTGTCAAGATAAATTTATAGTTTTTTTTATATACCGTGCTCTGGGATTTTTCATCGTTTTTTATGTAATTTTAATGTATTGTTTCAGATATAATATTACCTGTATAGTATTATATTAAAAATGTATGAAGCACACATGAATAAACTAATTTCAATATAAATATGAGTTCGCTACGGTACTAAATTCGGATGATTAAACTTGACAACTCCCCGATATCCCCATTCAAAATCTTTGCAGATTTTATAACTAAGGAAGATGATGAGTTAAAATTAGACATAAATGTGTCATGAACGGCGTTTTCATATATCGGATTGTGGGGCATAAATCTTCATGGCATGCGACCTGCATATTCACTCAAACGTCTCGGATGGGGGCTTTACCCCGACAGAGGTTGTAAATCACGCCAGTGAAATCGGGCTGACATGCATTGCGCTTACCGACCATGACACATTTCTGGGCGTTGAGGATGCATGTCTTCATGCCCGGAAGATAGGTCTTTCCTTTATTCCCGGCATAGAGATGACATCGGTGATTGATTCTAATGAGATTCATATCCTTGGGTATTTTGTAGATGCACATAATACGGCTCTCAATACAGCCCTTTTAAAAAGCCGACAGTATAGCTTAGCCCGGCTCAAATCCATCACGGACAGGCTCACAGAGCTGGGACATCCCGTCGCCATGCAGGAAGTTCTTGCAGTTGCGGGAAAGGGGAGCATCGGCAGACCCCATATTGCAAAGGTGATGGTCCAGCATGGTTATGTTGAGTCTATCCATGATGCCTTTGAACGGTTTATCGGCTCTTATGGACTGGCTTATATTCCACCGCAGGGGATGCCGCCGGAGGATATTTATCAATTGCTCAGGGATGCCGGTGGAGTTCCTGCCATTGCCCACCCCGGCCTCCCGGGACGGGCGGATATGATGCGGGAGGACGAAATTGCCACCCATGTGGAGTGTGGCGCTCTGGCGATTGAGGTCTTCCATCCGCGCCATGACGATTATATGGTCTCTTATTATATGAAGGTTGCCCAGAAATTTAATCTGGGTATTGTGGGTGGTTCGGATTGTCATGGACCTTTTTACCCCATGATACTTATGGACAGGAAACTGGTGCCGGACTGGGTTGCCGAAAAGTTCAAAGTATTTTACAGGAATTTGCGCGAAAGACGCATCATCGTGATGAATTGATTAAGGGACTATGTCTATGGGAGAACTGGAACGACTCACACGGCGGCATACAAAACGCATCAAACTCCTCCACCGGAATCTGGAGGCATGGTTTTATCTCCTGCCCGCCACCGCTGTCCTTGCTGTCTTCTGGTTCTTCCCCGTTATTCTCTCCATCATCATCTCCTTTACGAACTGGAAGGGGCTTGACACCTGGTCCACCGTGAAGTGGGTGGGATTAACAAATTACAAGAATGTCCTCAGTGACCCCGAATTTCACAAAACGCTCCTGAATACCTTGAATTATGCCCTTTATTGCGTCCCACTGACCATTGTCATTTCTCTCGGTGCGGCGCTCCTTCTGAATACCCAGATTTGCGGGCGCTCCTTTTTCCGGACTATCTATTTTCTCCCTTTCATCACAACCTGGGTCGCCATTTCAATCGTCTGGCGGTATTTTTATGACCGTGAGTTTGGACTTGCGAACTATTTTCTCAGGATGATGGGTCTGCCGCGTCTGGAGTGGCTCAGTGAGCCACGGGGAATCTGGACAGTCCTTTTTTCGCAGTTCGGCATCAAGGTTGCCAACCCTATTCTTGCTGGACCGAGCCTTGCCATGTTTGCCATCATCCTTACCACCATCTGGCGTGGAATCGGCTACTATATGGTTATATTCCTCGCCGGAGTTCAGAATATTGACAGGTCGTATTATGAGGCGGCGGAGATTGATGGTGCCTCCAGTTGGCTCAGGTTCAAACATATTACACTCCCTCTCCTGTCCCCGGTCACATTTTTCATCCTGGTCACCTCAATGATTAACAGCTTCAAGGTTTTTGTCCCACAATTCATCATGACCCCCAGCGGGGGACCGGATAACACAACTGTCACGATTGTCTTTCATCTGTATGAAAAGGGGTTTCAGGGGCTCTGGCTGATGGGGCATGCCTCAGCCATTGCTTATATCCTTTTTGTCATAATTCTTATTATAACCTTGATACAGAATCGCATCTTTGGTCGCCATGTGCATTATGGGGACTAAGGAATTATAAATGACAAATGACAAATTACAAATGTCTGGAAAAAGGATATCCCTTCTTGCCGAGGAGAGGGTGAGGAGGGAGAAATCGATTATATTCATATTGAATATCGCCCTTTTAATATTGCTCATGTTTGGGTTCAGCAACTGGGGCTTGAAGGGTATTTGCGGTTATGCGGGAATGTTGATTTTACTAATCGCTTTTTTAAAGCATGTCTGGAAACGCCCCGGATATATTACTATCACGCTCATCTACCAGATTCTTTTCATCGGCGGATTTTTCATGGTTCTGCCTTTTTACTGGATGGTTATCACATCATTCAAGAGTTATAAGGAGGCGCTGGCGTTTCCACCCACATGGTGGCCAACAAAATTTTACTGGAACAACTGGATTGAGGCGTGGAATGCGCCCAAGAGCAACACATGGGGCGACCCGCCCATCCCGCTGACCTTCACCCGGTATTTTTATGTGAGCATCCTGGTTGGGATTGTAACAACTGCCGGTTCTCTTGCAACAGCCATCCTCGCAGCGTATGCCTTTGCAAAAATGGAATTCTGGGGCAGGGGACTTTTCTTTTTCATTGTAATCGCCATGATGATGGTGCCGGGGCAGGTCCTCCTTATCCCAAATTATATCACCCTTGCAAGAATAGGGTGGCTGGACCACTATGCGGCGCTGACCATCCCCTGGATGGCGAGTGTCTTTACCGTTTTTCTCCTGCGCCAGTTTTTTATAACCATCCCTGTTGACCTCTGGGATGCGGCACAGATAGACGGCGCCGGAAGATTCCGGTTCCTCTGTCAGGTGGTCCTTCCCCTGTCCAAGCCCGTGCTCATCACGGCAGGGATTTTTGATTTTCTGGGAAACTGGAATTCCCTTTTCTGGCCCCTCATCGTCACAACCCGCCCTGAGATGCGCACCCTGATGGTGGGGCTTCAGGCATTCAACCAGGATGCAGGGTCAGACTTTCATCTCTTAATGGCAGCTTCCACATTTGCCGTTCTGCCGATTGTGATAATGTTCTTCTTTCTCCAGAGATTTTTCATACAGGGGATTGCCCGGACAGGGCTCAAATGAAATTAAGACGAGGAATAATTCCATGCCTCGTGAAGAAATAAAGATTATTATAAAGAAGAATGGCGAGGTCTGGGTTGACCTTGGAGGTTTGGCGCCCGTCCGTCTCAGAAATTACAGGGAACTTTTTGAAGAGATGCTCGGTCCGATTAAAGGGGAACTGGCAGGCATGGATGGCGGAACTCCAGGTGGGGTGTATCTGGCTGAAACTCCCGAGGCTGAGGAGGATGAAAAGGATAAGAGGCGGATTCGGGGGACTTGAAACCTATGTCAATTGTTGATATATATATTTTTCGCCACTTCAAAGGATGCGGATGTAACCTGCTTTGATGAAGATTTGTCCTCGTTGTCAGTTTTATAATCAGGATAACAATATCCGTTGTATCAGGTGCGGATGGGTTCTTGAGCCTGTCAAAGACCTGCGCATAACCGATTCAAAGGTGAGGCGGCATTTTTTTGCCTTCTTATCCAGATTTGTTCGGGCGGCATTTCACAGGATTGGGCTCTTTTTTCATACGGAAATTCCAGAGGTGTCTCACCGGCTGCCTTATATAGCCGCTGGTCTTTCTTTCCTGTTCGGGTTGGGACAGGTCTATAACCGCCAGTATAAAAAGGGTATCATTTTCTGTGTCGGATATATTATCGGTTGGAGCATTGTTATTCGGACTATCACGGCATCATATTCCAACTGGCTCATTTTACTCTTTATTGCATATGCCCTTTATACATATAATGATGGCTTTGTGACGGCGATTAAGATAAATGGCCAGATATGGACAGTCCGATACACCCTTGCGGCATATTCCGCCCTTTTTTTTCTCCTGGGTTTTGGCACCGTTGTGGGGCAATTCTTCATTTCGCCGATGTTCAAATTAATACGGGTAAGCCAATCCACGCTTGCCCCATATTTCCATAGGGGTGATATGGTTTTCGTGGACTGTCTCCTTTCCAAATTGAGGTCTCCGCGGGTGGGCGATGTCATTTTTTACAACCCTGAGACACTTATTATTGAAATTCCCGGCGCATTGGAATCCTCACGTTATTTAATACATGAGAGACGGACATTTGAAACCATTATGGGTCTTCCGGGGGATGTGGTCGAAAGAAAGTCAGGTGTCTTCTACCGTAATGGTGAACCAATGCCATCGTGGTGCAAACCCATCCTGCCGGATAATATCTTTAATGATTTGAAATTCAAGGTCCCCGATGGCAATTATCTCGCGATATATTCCCATTCGCCGGAGCAGATTTCCCTGGGAGATTCTTTTGGCGGAAAGACACCAAGGTTGAACAGCCCCGGCGTCATCCTTGTCAACTGGGATAAGGTGTGTCTCATCACAAAGAAACAGGTTATTGGACGGGCTGTTTTCACCATGAACCCCCCAGGGTATCGACGCTTCTTCCGCCCATAATGAGATAAACTGAATTGGGAGAAAAATTTGTCAGGTTCTTTTCAGGAGGAAGCCCATGCGCATAACCTTCATCTGTTCAATTGACTTCCGGGGGAGTTCCAGCAGGCAGGCAAGGGCAATGCGCGGGTCGAGGTAATTTTTTTCGTCAAGGGCAACCGTCATAAGAATAAGATATTCCCCTTCCGCCCTATTTTCCTGTGACAGCCGCATTATTGTCTTTTTTAAATCCTTTTGAAGGGTCTTTTTTTCCTTCTCGATTGAGACCGGCAGGGTTTTGGAAGAGTGAAAGTTCTGTATATATTTTTCCAGGTCGTCATGAGCCGTTTCCCTGTTCAGGGTGATTTGATATTCCGCCGCATAAGCGGCAATGCTAAGGGCTGGCGCCTTCAGTGGTATCTCCCCGGCATCTTTGAACACGAGACCGGGTGGTGATTGCTTTTGAAAAAACCTGAGCACATCCATGACAGGGCATTGGTGTGTGAGAAAGATATCCATCATCTCCCCCTCGCTTTCAAATCCGAGTGTGAGTGGGAGACCATATTGCACCTTTGGCTGTGGATTGAAGCCCTGTGTAAATACGACGGGGATGCCGGAACGCTTGATGATGGAAAGAAGCATCTTGATGAGGTCCAGATGGGAGATAAGACATAAGGGACCGCGTTTGGAATATGTCAGGCGGATTCTCTGTGCAGGTGGAGCTGTGAAGGCTAAAGGTGATTTATTAGAAGGTGTGGATGTTTCTTTCTCATCCGGCGCGAGGATATTGGCTTGTCCGTCGGAACATGCCCCACATCCGTTACAGGCTGCAGATGTGCATTCAGGTGTCAATTCGCCCTGGTTGGCGTGTGCCCATTCCTTTTTTAGAAAATCCTTTGAGACGCCGGCAAAGATATGCTCCCAGGGTAATGTTTCTTCAAAGGGACGGTTTCTGTTGGCATAAAAAGAGGGATTGATGCCGGTTTCCCTAAATGCCTGTTCCCAGAGGTCGGGTTTGAAGAGTTCCTCCCAGCAGTCAAATCGGCAGCCGAGTTCCCATGCCCGCATAATGGCACGCCCCATGCGTCTGTCGGCACGTGAGAGAATGCCTTCCAGCCTGTTCTGATTAAGATTATGAAACTTGAGGGCAATCCGCCTTGATTTTACCTGCGAGCGGATGTATTGCATCTTTGTGCGGATTTCTTCTATTTCAGCCTGTGGTTCCCATTGAAATGGGGTGTGCGCCTTGGGGACAAAAGGGGAGATGGTGACATTTATTTGATAATTTTTCCCGCGTATCTTGCGGGCGACCCGCTCTACTTCTCTCAAAATACGAATAATCCCGTCCAGGTCTTCCTTCCTTTCCGTGGGAAGGGCAATCATGAAATAAAGCTTTAAGGTCTGGCGACCTGATGTGAAGACACGTTCCACAATGTTCAAGAGTGCGGCGTCATCCACGGGTTTATTGATAATGCGCCTGAGCCGTTCCGTGCCCGCCTCGGGGGCGAGTGTGATTCCCGATGGGCGTACAGTGTGAAGTGAATCAACCAGAGCAAGGTCGCAGGAATTGATGCGGATGGAAGGGAACGCAATTCCCACGCCCTGCGGGGAGAATTCCATATTGAGGGCGGTGAGCAGTTGGGGCAGGCGAGAATAATCCGCGCTGGAAAGTGAAAGGAGCGAGATTTCTTCGAAACCGGTGCTGGCGATGCCCCGGCGGGCGCACTCCAGAACCTGGGAGATGGGGCGTTCTCTAACCGGTCGGTTGGTCATGCCCGCCTGACAGAAGCGGCATCCGTTGGCACAGCCGCGTCGCAGTTCAATTGTCAGACGCTCCTGGGTTATCCGGAGATGCGGGACGATAGGTCGGATTGGACCGGGGTCAGAGGCTATGTTGTAACGTCTTGCCCTGATAAAATCGGGCGCCTCAGGGATGAGTTTTTTCAAGGTGCGAAGCGTCCCATCGGGTTTATATTCCGGTTCATAAAATGATGGGATATAGACACCTTTTATAGATACCAGATGCCGGAGGAGACTCATTTTATCCCCTTTGCCGGTTCTTTTGAATTCTTTGACCGCCTCGAGGATTTCAATAGCCGCCTCCTCGCCATCGCCGATGACAAAGGCATCGATGAAGTCGGCGGTTGTTTCCGGTGTGAGTGCGCCTTCGCCGCCAGCGATGACAAGCGGCAGGGCGGAGCTCCTTTCAGCCGCAAATAAGGGAAGGCCGCCCAAATGGAGCATTGTCAGAATATTTGTGTAGAGCAGCTCATGCTGGAGGGTAAAACCGATAACATCAAACGAGGCAAGAGGTGTGCCCGTTTCAAGGGAGCGCAAGGGTTCGCAATTTTTGACAAGGAGTTTTTCCGCATCTGGCCATGGCGCAAAGACGCGTTCCGCGGCAAAATCCTCTCTCTTGTTAATCAGTTCATAAAGAATCCTGAAGCCATGGTAGGACATGCCGATTTCATAGACATCGGGGAAGGCGAGGACAATCCTGCATGATGTGGTCTCGGTCGCCTTTATTATTGCATTCCATTCCGTGGCGGCATACCGTCCGGGACGCTCCACAGCAAGGAATTTTCGCCATCCTTGTGACATCCTGTTCATTCTCTCAGTCAAAAACCGCAACTTTTCTATTGCACATACACTTCGTGTTTACATAAAGATTTATATATTTCATGTCAGGGGGGAAGCAATGTCAAAATGGAGAATCATGATTGTCGATGATGAACCTGATATTGTTTATATCATCTGCCAGGTT
>JAPLSR010000416.1 GCA_026398545.1 Candidatus Sumerlaeota bacterium
CCTTGTGCAATCTGGCGATGCCGAGGAGTTTAATTGTGTATCCTAACTCGCGGGCGCAGGCGAGGTCTTCCTTCTGCACGCATGTGATGCCGCTGGTGAAGACCGAGTCTATGCGGATGTCCTGACCAAACGCCATTGAGGCAAGGATGCAGAGTTTGTGTGCGGTGTCATAGCCCTCCACATCAAAGGTAGGGTCAGGTTCGGCATAGCCCTTCATCTGCGCCTCTTTCAGGACATCGTGGAAATCACGACCCTGCTCTTCCATACCTGTCAGTATGTAATTTGTTGTGCCATTCAGGATGCCGCGGATGGTCTTGATGCGGTCGGCGGCATAGGAATATGCGATGGAGCGGATGATGGGGATGCCCGCGCCAACCGCCGCCTCGTAAAGGAGTGAGACGCCGTTCGCCCTTGCAAGGGCAAGCAGGTCGGCGCCATAGTGGGCAAGGAGCGCCTTATTGGCGGTGACGACATGTTTTTTGCGCCTGAGGGCGGTTTCAACAATTTTTCTTGCCGCCTTGATGCCGCCAATGACTTCAATTATAATGTCAATGGAGGGGTCTTTCACAACGGACATGGTATCACTGGTCAGGATGCTTTTATCATATTTGACGGGGCGCACGCTGGCGAGGTCGATATCCGCAATGCGGGAGATTTTTATGGGACGTGGGAGGCGTCTTGCGATTAAACGCCCGTTTTCATTCAGCGCCCTCACCACGCCGGTGCCTATATTTCCAAAACCGATTAGCCCGATATTAATTGGCTTTACCATTTCCAGTCTCCTGCATGCTGTCTGTATAATTCGCTGTGATTTCTTATGGATATCCAATGGTTGTGTCAATGAAATTAGGAAAAGGGCGGGAGACGGCTCATTCCCCCCGGATGAGCCATCCCGTGCTTTGTGGACTTGAAATACGCCTCACATCACCGCCAATGACGAGGGCGAAGCCCTGGGGTGGCTCAACGAGGTGAGCGGGCTTAACGCTGAGCCTGAAGGTGCCTGTGGTATTTGCAGGAAGAATAATCATCTCTACGTTGTTGAGCGTGTCGGGACTGCCGCCGGTAATGCTGTTCCCTGATGTGTCAAATCTGTTGCCAAGATAAATGGTCGTTGAGGAATTTGCGTCCGCAACAGCAAGGTCGAGGTCATTGACAAGGGCGATTGTTGCGGCGGGAGCAGCGGGATAGTCCGTCCAGACGAGCGTTATCTTAATCTGTCCTGCTGATACATTTCCCTGTGACTCAAATTCAATAATATAGGGCGATTGAGTGGCGGTGGTGAAGTAGTCGCGTTTATCCACAGCAATGATTCGGCGGGCATCACCTTCAAAGTAGAGTGAGTTATCAAGTTGAATGCGTCCCCAGCCCTCATCGCGATTGGGCGGCGGACCCGCCACCTCACTCATGTCCACCGCCCCATTTAAGAGGACGGCTTTAATGAGCGCCGCTGTGGGCTTGGTGGCGTTGGCGGCGTTTTTAACACCTGTGGTGTACCTTCCTTCGGTAAAATATTCCCGGACGAGGGCTGCCGCTCCGCAGGTGACAGGGGATGCAAGGCTTGTTCCCTGGAGAAGTAAGGTATTGCAGTTATTGGTAGTGACATCATAATCCGAGCGTGCGGTGCATGTCTGTCCGGGGGCGATGAGGTCGGGCTTGATGCGCCCGTCAGAGGTCCAGCCACGACCGGAGAAATTCGCCAGTGATTCTGCGCTCCCTCCGATGGTTGGACTCTGTGCCGCCCCGACTGAAATCACATTCTTCCCTGTGCTCGGGCTCCCGACAGTGTCATTTCCGGAACCGTTATTCCCAGCGGCACAAACGATAAGAAATTCAGGATTGCGCCAGACCGCCTCATCCATATCCGCCGTGGGCGCCGTATAAGTGTTCTGGGGCATATAATTTTCGCGGTCGCCCCAGCTGTTATTATGGATATTTGCGCCCTGGGCGATTGCCTGATTTAAAAAGGGCGTCAGGTCAATCACGGGACAGCCGAGCGCCGGCAAATCTGCGCAATCATTAATCTGGAAACCGGC
>JAPLSR010000111.1 GCA_026398545.1 Candidatus Sumerlaeota bacterium
TTGCACATCATCCGTGAATCGCGGCATCACCACGACGTCCGGCATGGCGCTCCCCCGCGAGGCATCATAGGAGTAAGCCGCCCGCTCCTCCCCGGAGACAAGGACACACTCCTCACCCACAAGGTCAATTAGACCGGCAATCAATATATCATCATCCATATTAAAATAGATGAGAGCGAAAATATTGCCTCTCTGTCAAGGTAATGTAATTAAAAAGATGCCTCTAGTTCGATAATCTTTGAATCCAGTCAATAAATATCCTTGAACGGCGGAACGCTGGTATAGTAGATTGCGTCTTGTTTTTCTGAGATTATATAAAATGAGGTATTGCAGATATGGTGGTACAGAATCCCTATGTTGTGATGAAGGATGGGACAATCAAGCAGGTGAATCCCTTCACGGGGACGGAGGTCTGGTTCATCCCCGGACGCGGGAATAAGCCCGACCCCAATGCCCGACCCAAAACCGCCCAGAAGATTGAAACCCATGTCCCGGAGGATTATTGCAGCTTCTGCGAGGCATCTTACTGGGATACGACCCCGGAAAAATCCCGCCTCCTCCGCTACCAGGATGGACGTTATGAACACATCGACCACCTCCCTGCCGCGGAAATGAATAAATCCAAACCCATCTTCCGCCGCATCTCCAACCTCTTTGAAATCGTCTCCACAGATTACTGGAAGAAGAATTACGAATACTTCCTTTCCGACAAAAACCTGGCGTGGAAGAACCGCTACCTTGCAGACTCATCCGGTCGCGAGCACGTCCTGCACGTCATGAAGACGAAGATGCGCCTTTCCAGGATGACGGAAAAACAGATTGAGGAAACGCCGCCTGATACCATCTTCAACATGTCGGATTCCTTTTTCGGCGGGGCGCATGAACTCATTATCAGCGGTCCCCACTTCAAGGCAGGTTCGCAGTATGACACCGACCTCCTCGCCTCCGGTGATATGACCCCCGAGGAACACTTCCATTTCTTTAAATTCACCATCTGCGCCGCACAGGATATAACCGAGAATAACCGCTATGTGCGCTATATCAGTATCTTCCAGAACTGGCTTGCGCCGGCAGGCGCATCCTTCAACCATCTCCACAAGCAACTCGTGGCACTCGATGAATGGGGCTTCTCCGTTCAGCGAGAGGTGGAACTGGTCCGTGAGAATTCCAACGTCTATAATGAATTCGCCACAAACTTCGCATCCTACCATAACCTCGTTTTTGCAGAGAACGACCATGCCATTGCATTTATCTCCGTCGGTCACCGGAGCCCCACCCTTGCTATCTATTCCAAGAGCCGCAACTGCCGACCGGAGGAACACACGGACGAGGAACTGCGCGGGTTTTCCAACCTTGTGCACGCCTGCCATGCCGCCATGGGGAGCAACATCCCATGCAATGAGGAATGGTATTATCTCCCGCAGGACGCCGTGGAACGCATCCCGTGGCACATCCTTATCAAGTGGCGCACCCACACGCCGGCTGGCTTTGAAGGCGGGACGAAAATATATACGAATACCCTCGCCCCGACGGAGATGCGGGATATCATGGTCCCCCAGTTATACAAACTGCGGGCGGAGGGTCGGGTCATTGTCAAAAATATCGCCACTGAATGCCCGGCAAAGGCTAACGCACTTAAATACTACGAAAAATAAT
>JAPLSR010000377.1 GCA_026398545.1 Candidatus Sumerlaeota bacterium
GATGGATAGAAAGGGAAGAATTCAGAATCCCTCATTCTCCACATACATAATTCCCACAAGTAGAGACACGCCGCGCCTCCATGCGGAACTTGTGGAGTCGCCCTATCCGGAAGGTCCCTTTGGCGCAAAGGGTTTTGGCGAAACACCGCTCATGGGCGCCGCCGCCTGCATTGCAAACGCCGTGGCGAATGCCACAGGCGTGGAGATTACGCAATTGCCCATCCTGCCGGAGCGCCTGCTCACGGACATTCACCACATATAAATAAATATTTCACACAGTCCGCCTCAGGCGGACACAGAGGCACAGAGTTTCTATCTCCGTGTCTCCGTGCCTCTGTGTGAGATTAGTTTTAAAGGAACAGACTTTTGAATTTTGCTATAATAATTCCAACGGCTTTTTTGCACCGGACATGTTGACTTATGGTGTGGCGGTTGGGGTCGCAGGAGTTGGAATGGGAATTAGCTCTCCTGTCTTTTCTAAAATGAGGCTCCTGGTAGTTGTTTCCGATTCGTTCACCGGCAGAGGTGATAGCGGTTTTTCCTTATCCATCTTTTCAATCATGCCCATCACCTGATTGGTGATATTGCCACTTTCTTTCCCATAAAGAACGGCGTCGCTTTTCAGAATAAGGTCATAGCCGCCCTCTTTCCCGACTGTCTTGATTGCCTCATCCACGCGCGCAAGGGTGGGCTCAAGAAGCCTCCTCTCAGAGCGCTTGATGATGCGGTTCACCTTGTCCTGTTGTTCCTCAATGGAGAGCTTGAGTTCATCAATCTCCTTGCGCCTTGTCTGCCTCTGTTCCTCAGTCAGGATGGATTTCTGCTGTTCATAAGTTTCTGTGAAAACTTTATAACGGGTCATCTTTTCGGTCATGTTTTCCTGTTCTTTTTTGACCTCATCCTGAACACTATCAACCATGCGGCGGATGACAGTTGATTCCATCATGAGTTTATCAATGTCAACAAACCCGATTTTCAGGGTGATTGATTCCTGCGCAAACGTCAGCACACTGGAAAATAGACAAATCAAAAAAAGGGCAATTATTCTGTCTTTCATTCCTCTCTCCTTTATCTCATAAAATTCCCCGATGTTCCAGGTGATACCCCGTAGTTTTCTCATTGCTGGATTATTTTTCAGTTTCAGAAATTTGCCCCAAGGCGGAAATGGAATATCTGGGTATTGTCTCTGTGCTCCTTGACGAGTGCCTTGGCAAAATCGACATAGATGCGGATAAATGATATTTTAAGCCGGAAACCTGTGCCCACGCTGACCCTCGGCTTGTCCAGTCCCACGGTTTCATCCAGCATTCCCATATCGAGGAAGATGAGTCCTTTTAACTCATCGTAGATTGGATAGCGAATCTCATTTTTCAGGAGGAGTTTGGTGGAGCCGCCAATTGCCATTTCATGGTCCCCTTTATCCATCGGTCCTGCACCACGATAGGCGAAACCGCGCAAATCGTTTGCGCCGCCAAGGAAGAAGCGTTCCGTGATACCAACCTTATCCGAGTCATATGGAATCAACCCGGCAAAGCCGCTGATTGAATACACAAAATCTTTATAGAAATTGTTATAGTACGAAAAATCCGTGGAAAACTTGGCGAGCAGTCCATCGGCATAACCCAGCTCAACGCCCGCACTCCTCGTAAATCCCCTCGTTGGCCACCATGTGTCATTCAGGCGGTCTTCCACTATGCGGAATCTCACCGTCGCCAAGGGATAGGAGTCCAGTCTGGCGCGGATGTCATCATCCTCATCAAAGAAATTCACAGCCTCAAGGCGAAATCTAAGGTATGCTCTGACATACTCCGAAAGGGGTTTGCCAAACTCTAAAGAGGTGCCGTATATCCTCTCGCCATATTCGCGACGAAAGTAACGGTCACAATACAGTTCCCAATCCAGCGACATGTCTGTGTCGCGCCAGTAACGGTCTAAATAACCGATGTGGAACGCTGAGGAGCGAGTCCCGAAAAGGACGCTGGCGCGCAAGTCGCGGGCATCGCCAAAGAGATTGCGCTCCCTGATGCTTGCCTGCACATATGCGCCCGGGTCTTCACCGTAGCCGACACCGAAGATGACATTGCCGGTTGTCCCCTCTTTCACATTTACCACCACATCCCTGACATCCTTTTTCTCCGTCGGCTCGCGGGAGATGGAGACATTATCGAAAATCTCAAGCCGCTTGAGGCGTTCAATAGTCCTGACCTCCTGAAAACTCCGATATACATCGCCTGATTTCAATGTCACTTCCCGCAGGACGACATCATCGGTCGGCGCCGGTGAGATTTTGTCATACACCCGCCCAAGGGAGCTTTCGGCAGGCTCCCGCGTGTAACCCGTGCGCCGCACCCGAATCTTCCCCCCAGAAAGGCGCTCATTGTCCTTGACGTTCAGGATGAGACTTATGGCGGGTTCCTGTGGCAGACGCTTG
>JAPLSR010000378.1 GCA_026398545.1 Candidatus Sumerlaeota bacterium
TGGGTGAGATATTCATACAGGAGCGGCATCAGATAGTGAAGGGTGACAAATCGTCCGCTCGAGTCCACAATTCCAATGCGGTCGGCATCGCCGTCTGTGGCAAGTCCCACATCGCACCCTTCACGACGGACAAGTTTCGCCAGGGGTTCAAGGAGCGGCGGTGCGGGCTCGGGAAGGTCATAATCAAAAAGGGGATTACGTTCCGTCCTGATGGAAACAATGCGTATGCTTGTGTTTTTTAACAGTTGCTCAAAGAGGTTGCCGCCGGCTGCGTGCATAGAATCCACAGCCACTTTAAGACGCGCCTTTTTCAGAAGCGAAAAGTCAGCATATCTCCTGAGGGCGTTAAGATAAGGGGTCAGAAAATCTTTCATGCGAATGGGAGGCGCATAGACAGGTGCGGTGTTTGAGGCGCGTTTGAGGCTTTTCAGGAGTCGTGTCATCTCAACTGTGAATTCCGGCATGACAGGACCGCCATAATGGGCTTTGAACTTGATGCCGTTATAAAAGTGGGGATTGTGGCTGGCGGTAATCATGATGCCGAGGATGCAGCCCCGCCCCGCAGCCGCAAAGGAGAGGGCAGGCGTGGGGATGGGTCGGTCGCTTAATGCCGCATGAACGCCCGCAACAATGAGTTCATCATAAACCGCACGTGCAAAAAATTCCGACATGAAACGGCAGTCATAACCAATAACTACCGTTTTATTGAGAATCCCCCGGTTTTTCAAAAGGTGAGCCACACCTTGCGCCACACGCCGGACATTTTCAAACGTGAATGTCTCTCCTATGATGCCTCTCCAGCCATCTGTTCCGAAATAAATTGAATCCACCGTGTTATCTCCCATCATTTCATGGTCAATGCCCAAGAAGGCGGCGACCCGTTAGTTTCATAACCCTGAAGGGTGGTGATGTCCAGTGTTCCAGCCTGAAATGCGTCTTGAGACATGGATTGAAACTTTCCTTGAAGCGGGCGATGGCTGGTATGTTGCCCCCGATAAAATCCAGCTCTCGCACCGAAATTCCAGAGAGGTATTGTGCAAGGTCCCAGATGAGAAGAGAACTGGTGCCAATAGAGAGATATTCGGGGTCATTAACGACAATCAGGTAATACGCCCGCCGCTCATCCCGGACACAAACGATGGCGGAAACAAGGCGGTCATGAGAATTCCTCGCCCCCACGATGACGCGCTGATTTTCCAACTCGCCGGCTTCAATAATTACACCCACAAGGGATTTTGGAATAGGGTTCAGGTCACCCTTTTTTGTGAGGGTTTTCTGGAGCAGGTCAAATATCTCTTCCGCCCCGCATTCCATAATGCCATGCTGCAGATTTGCCCCTTCAGCCTTTTTTATTGCCCGGCGGACACTGCCATCAAAGCCGTTCCAGAGTTTGTTAGTATCTGAGACATCAAGGCAATACGTATAGCGTGCGTGAGCCTTCCAGCCGCGCTGCAAAAATGGACGCACGTCCGTGAGGGCGATATTATTAATAAGGTCAATCTGAGCATACTTTTTTTCGAGAAATTGTGCAAGGTTAGTCAGGACTTCATGCTCCGCTGAAAGGCGCTCCGAAATTTTTGTGCTCGCCGCGGACGCAAGAAGAAAACCCAGATAGGGCGACAGGAGGGCATTCAGGGCGACCTTCCTTCCGAGCTGTTTTTTTTCCGTCAGGACAACGCCCCCTGCAATTCTATCTCTCCGGAAGATGGCGAAAATCCGCTGGATGAAGGATGTCCCGCGCTCCAGAATCTTTTTCCAGGCAAAGGTGGTGAAAAGGGAGCCCTGAGGGGAGACCCGAACAAAATCGTCCCACTCCGCAGAACGCTCAGCCTTAATCTCCTCAATGTGCCAATCCGTCATTTCCATCTATTCCATCGGGTCAGTCCAGTTCATATACCTTGCGCCAGTCCTCCTCCTCCACAAGTTCCGGCTGGTCTTTCTTATCGAGCATGAAATTGCCGAGGAAGAGGTAATCCATGCGTGTGCGCATAAAGCAGAGGTAAGCATCCTCCGGCGTGCAGACAATCGGCTCACCGCGGACATTATAGGAGGTGTTGATGATAACGGCACAGCCGGTCTTTTCCTCAAAAGCCTTGATGAGGGCGTGGAAGCGGGGATTGGTCTCGCGACTGACCGTTTGCAGACGTGCAGAGTTATCCACATGTGTAATTGCCGGGATGCCCGAGCGCACAACCTTCAGTTTATCAAAACCGCTTAAATTTTTTTCATTCTCATCCGGCATGCGGAGCAATTCCTTTTTCACTTGCGCAACGAGGAGCATGTATGTGCTGGGATGTTCGGTCTCAAAG
>JAPLSR010000253.1 GCA_026398545.1 Candidatus Sumerlaeota bacterium
GCTCGTGCTTAACAAATTAATTGGCGTTGCTAAATCGCGAATGAAGGAGAGTAAAATGCGAGTTAAATCTCGGATTTATTCTGGAATCATTGTTTTTACACTGTTGATTTTGGGAACAGTTGCCGCGCAAGAATCATCTTCTGTCTCAAGGACATACGCCGATACGGTCATTCTCAATGGTAAAATAATAACCGTTGACGCCCATGATTCAATTGCTCAAGCCGTCGCCGTGAAAGGCGATAAAATCATAAAGGTCGGAACCAACGAAGCGATCCGACCCCTGATAGGTCCCAATACAAAAACGCTGGATTTAAAAGGAAGGACGGCAACCCCCGGCCTGATTGATTCGCACATCCATGTCATGTATTATGGCCGCCAGTTCTGGCCGGGATATTTAAACATCCGTTTTCCGGATGTGAAATCAAAGGCGAACCTTTTGAGATTGCTCGGTCAAAAGGCCAATCAGATGCCAAAGGGAGAATGGATTTCCGGCAATCAGGGTTTCCAACTTCAGCCGGGCGAGGTTTTAACTCGTGCAGATCTCGACAACGCCGCGCCCCTGAATCCCGTCTATGTGCGCCATTCAAGCGGACAATTCGCCGTCGTCAACAGTGCCGCCCTGAAACTGGCAGGGATTAATAAAAATACCCCTGATCCTTACGGGGGCAAAATCGTCAGAGACCCCGCAACACATGAACCCACTGGGGTGCTTTTACATTATCCGGCGGAGAATCTCATTGGAAAATATGCCAAAGGATATGGTGATCGAACGGAGAGCGAGCTGATCGAAGACATTAAAAGGGGACAGGACATCTGCCTGTCTGCTGGATATACAAGCGGGCAGGATGTGATCGTTGCTTTGCCAAGGGACATTGCGACATACAAAAAACTCGCCGAAAGCAATCAACTGAAGATGAGAATTTATCTGATGCTCTATGTGAACTCCGAGGATCAGGCAGATCAATATGCCCGTATGATCAAACCTTTTAAAACGGATATGCTGACCTTCGGGGGCTGGAAGCTTGCCCTGGATGGTGGCATTGCCCCGGGAACTACCCTGATGTATGATAAAAATCTGTTCGCCTCCAAGCACGCCTATTATTACCATGACCCCGAAACTTTGAAACGCATCGTGAAAACTCTCCATAATACAGGATTGCAGGTTGCCTTTCATGTTGTCGGCGACCAGGCTATTGATGAGGCGTTGGACGCCATTGAAGCGGCTCTGAAAGAATCTCCGAGGGAAAATCACAGGCATCGTCTGGAGCATGTGCTATTTCCCACAAGGGCGGCACTGGAACGGACTAAAAAACTGGGAGTGGTTTTATCCATGCAGCCCCAGTGGATTTCCTGGTTCGGGGCAGGCATAAAGCAGGCAACCGATGAGGATACAATGAAAAGATTCATGCCGCTGGGAACTATCGAACAGATGGGAATTCCTATCGCTTTTGGATGCGATGTTCCGGCGTCGCTCAGCCATGACCCCAAGTGGGCCTTTTGGGGAGCCATAACACGAAGGTCAAAAAATGGTTACATCCCCTATCACCAGGAGTGCCTTTCCATAAAACATGTATTACGGATTCACACAATGGGATCTGCCTATGCGGCATTTGAAGAAAAAATAAAAGGCTCCATCGAGGAAGGGAAACTGGCTGACATCGTTGTGTGGTCACATGATTTCTATTCCATGTTCCCCCGGGAATTGAATGATTTAAAAGCAGAGATGACGATGGTGGGCGGGAAGATCGTTTATGGGAAAGTGGAATAAAAAAACTCACAAGGATGTGAACCCTGCTGTCTGCCTGGTTATCCAGTTTACAGGCGGGGCATGGTGGAACTGCGGAAGGTGCCATCAAATGGGTAATAAATCCACTCGCCTCCGAAAGGCTCAGGAATGGTGAAGGGCGCTTTGTATATCTCTATCAGGGAATAAGGATAACGTTTGTGCGCATTGTAAAAATCACGAATTCTTGAGCGGACAATACCTAATAGATGATTCATTCTGTCCACATATTCCTCCGCATCAACAACAAACATGTCATCCTCGGGTTTTAAACTGGGATTAAACTGGTACCAGTATCCCCTTGGATGGGGCGGAATGATGGTGGCGTTTTGCCGGACGCTTGCATTGAGGATATCCTGGAAATGGTCGACCATTTTGCCCGGCTGATTGCTATAATATCTGACTCTCTCCTTGAGTGCGGGAATTACGACCAATGGATAGGGGGCAATAGCGCCCGCACTTTCCAGGTCATGGATATTCTGCGGGTCCCTGCCGGTCATCTTCACATATTTCCTTGCCGCCTGGCGGAGGGTGAAAACCTGCCACTCATTAATGACATCAAGTATGCGAGTGCTGGCAATATCCGCAACCACGTCATCCCTGTTATCAATGCCCTCAAGCCAGTCATGAAGGTATTTCTCAAAGGCAACCCGGTAACGACCCGACTTGAGTTCCATGTAAGCGAGGATACGTGTAACGAAGCCGGGGACATCCGGCGCCTTTATGGCGCGCTGGTAATAAAATTTCGCCAGCACAGGGTCATTCATCTGCCAGTATGCCGTATATCCTCCCCAGTAAGGAAGTTTATAGGTCAGTGGATTTTTTACCATCCCCTTGTCAATAAGGGTCAGACCGAGACGCTGGTCTCCACCCTCATCGCCAATAACAAGGTTGCCGAATGTGTAAGCCTCAACAAAATAAGGGTCAAGGTCAGTGATAACATCAAACAGGTGGTAGATAGGCTGATAGTTTCTGTCCGATTCCCAGATGCCGCCAAATGCCTGGATGGAGCGCA
>JAPLSR010000017.1 GCA_026398545.1 Candidatus Sumerlaeota bacterium
GCCGGAAAAAAATCAAAGCTGGCGAGGATCAGAATCTCCTCGCACTCATCAATGCCCGGACTCCTGTTGTAACCATCTTCGGCAAATCATGGGACCTCCACGTCCGGGAGGCTTTACAGGCAACGCCGGAGGAGAATCTCGACATGATTTCCGATTCCGTGCGGTTCTTGAAGGGCATGGGGAAGGAAGTGATTTATGATGCGGAGCATTTCTTCGATGGCTTCAAGCATAACCCGGAGTATGCCCTTAAGACGATTGTTGCCGCCGCCGAGGCGGGCGCCGATAACATTACACTCTGTGACACCAATGGCGGCGCCCTCACCATGGAATTTTACGAGATTTTTGCTGCGGTGAAGAAGGCGCTGGGCGACTTTCCCATCGGCATCCATGCCCATAACGATTCCGGTCTTGCCGTCGCCAACTCCTTAACTGCCTGCCATCTCGGCGCCAATCTGGTGCAGGGAACCATCAATGGTTTCGGTGAGCGCTGCGGCAACGCCGACCTCGTTCAGATTATGCCCGCCCTTGTTCTCAAGTGCAAATATCAGTGCGTCTCACTGCAAAGGCTCAAGGAGTTGAAGAGACTTTCGCGCACCATCGATGAGATTGCCAATCTGGTTCCCAACGACCGCCAGCCATATGTGGGGAATTCGGTCTTCACACATAAAGGAGGCATCCATGTCAGCGCCGTCCTGCGCAACGCCTCCACATATGAGCACATACCTCCCGAAACGGTTGGGAACAGGCGGCGCGTGCTCGTTTCAGAAATGAGCGGCGTCAGCAATTTGCGTTTCAAGGCGGATGAACTTGGCATTGACATCTCCGCCGCACCGGAGGAGACCCGCGACCTTTTGAAAACCATTAAGGATATGGAAAACAAGGGATACCAGTTTGAAGGCGCTGAGGGCTCGTTTGAGGTCATGCTTAAAAAGGCGCTCGGAAGGCGCCAGAAGTTTTTTGAACTGGTCGCATTCCGCGTAATTGTGGAAAAACGCGGACCTGAGGAGCCATGCCTCACGGAGGCAACAATCAAGATTAGAGTGGGGGATGAACTGCGGCACATGGCGGCTGATGGAGATGGACCTATCAATGCCCTCGATAATGCCCTGCGCAGTGCCCTCATAGAAAGATACCCCGTCCTGAAGAAGGTTCAACTGACAGACTACAAGGTGCGCGTTATCAACCCCAGAGCGGCAACTGCGGCAAGCGTCCGCGTTATGGTCGAATCCACGGACGGCAAGCAGATATGGGGCACGGTCGGGGTCTCGGAAAATATCATCCAGGCTTCATGGCAGGCGCTTCTTGACGCCGTTGAATACATCCTCCTCAAAGAGGAGGGGGAGAAGAAGTCAACATCCTCGAGAAAGGTGAGATAGACTCAGAGTTTCCATATTGCGTCATGGATAGAATTGAGAGTCAGGGAGTTTGTATCGTGATATTTTAACATTGTCTGAAAGTGAGGTTTAAAAGCGTGGAGACATCCCTTGCAGAGGCAAAACGCACCTGTTATTGTGGTGAGATTCGCAAATCGGATATGGGGAAAGAGGTGGTGCTCAAGGGCTGGGTGCACAGCCGGCGCGACCACGGCAGTATTCTCTTTATTGACCTGCGTGACCGCACAGGTCTCTGCCAGGTGGAACTGGACCCGAAAAATATTGCCGGTGAATATTTCGCTCAGGCGCAGGAGCTCCGCAATGAATATGTCATTGCCGTTTCTGGAAAGGTCGTGGAACGTCCCAGGGGCATGGTCAATCGCAAGCTTGCCACCGGTGAGGTGGAGGTGAAGGCAAGCCAGTTTGAAATTCTGAACACTTCCGATACGCTCCCATTCCGCCTTGATGAATATGCAAACGTGGGGGAGGAAGTTCGACTTCGCTATCGATATTTAGACCTGCGCCGGACGGAAATGCAAAACATCATTGCGACCCGTTCCAGACTCTTCCAGATCATTCGCAATTTTCTTTGTGATGATGGATTCATTGAGGTGGATACACCGATTCTGACCAAGTCCACACCCGAGGGCGCGCGGGATTTCCTTGTCCCCAGCCGCCTGAATGAGGGGATGTTTTACGCCCTGCCGCAGTCGCCTCAACTCTTTAAACAGATTCTCATGGTGGCGGGATATGAGAAATATTTCCAGATTGCCCGCTGTTTCCGCGATGAGGACTTCCGCGCCAATCGCCAGCCGGAGTTCACGCAGATTGATATCGAGATGTCCTTCGTCACGCCGGATGACATCTTTTCACCGGTGGAACGCCTCATGCGGCGCATCTTTGGGGAGCTCAACGACGTCAGGGTCGATATCCCGTTACGGCGCATTCCTTATGCCGAGGCGATGCTCAAATACGGCACTGACAAGCCTGATTTGCGTTTCGGAATTGAGATTCAAGATGTGACGGATGTCTTCAGGAGCGGGTGTGAGTTCAAGGTGTTTAATGAGGCGATGGAAGATGGCGGCGTCATACGCGCCATGTGTGTCGCCGATGCGGCTAAGTGGATTTCCAACACGCAACTCAAGCCCGGCGGGACGCTGCCGAATGTCGTTGCAAGAGCAGGCGCAAAAGGACTCGCCTGGTTCAAGATGGAAGGCGAGCCGGCTGTGCCAGATTCCACCATTGGCAAATTCTTTGCGCCGGAGACCCTTTCCGCCCTTGCAAAGGCGCTGGGCGCTGCCGCAGGCGACCTCATCTTGCTTGTGGCGGATAAGCCGAAGATTGCGGCGGTGGCGATGGGACAGTTGCGCCTCTGGCTCGGTCATGAACTCAGCCTTATTAAACCTGAAGCGCTTGAATTCGCCTGGATTGTGGATTTTCCCCTGTTTGAATATAACGAGACCGAAAAGCGGTGGGACGCTGCGCACCATCCCTTCACCTCGCCAGTGCCGGAGGATATTCCATTAATTGAGACTGACCCGGGCAAGGTGCGCGCCCGCAGCTATGACCTGTGCCTTAACGGAGAGGAACTCGGCAGTGGCAGTATCCGTATTCATCGCTCGGATATTCAGCAAAAAGTTTTCAGAGCCCTCGGCATAGGGGATGAGGAGGCGGAGCATCGTTTTGGATTTCTCTTAGAGGCGCTTACATATGGCGCCCCGCCCCATGGAGGCATCGCCCTCGGTCTTGACCGCATCATGATGCTCCTCATGAAGTGTGATTCCATTCGTGATGTCATACCCTTCCCCAAGACGCAGACGGGCCTTTGCCTGATGACCGGCGCCCCCTCTGACGTCACCGAATTACAGCTCCGCGAGGCGCATATCAAACTTCGCCATGAACCCCGAAAACATTGACATGATTTTTCAAGATATTTTGAAAAATTCAAGAAAAGGTGATAGATATGAATAAAGAAAAGATTATCTATTATATAAATGTTGAGGATATCCAGACTGTTGCGGAGGAGAAATTAGGAAGAGAACTTAATGAAAAAGAACTGAAATTGGTTGAGGATAAATTGGGGGATTATATTGGTTGGTTTGAGGCTATTAGCACGGCTATCAATAATGCTGGGATAAAGTGATATTCAATTAAATGTCTATATATAAGATTATATGATTTTGTTGAGCGCCTTTTCAAAAACAGAATAAGCCTCATTTCCATAAAGGCAGAAGACGACTTCCTTGAGACCGGTGGGGCTTTCGAGATATTTTCTGGCGGTCTGAAGCATGATGCGGGCACAGCGGTCTATGGGATAGCCGAAAATGCCCGTGCTGATGGCAGGGAAGGCAATGGATTCCAATTTGTTTTCATCGGCAAGGCGGAGGCTGTTCAGTGTGGCGCTCTCCAGCTTGTGGTCTTCGTCTCCCTCGCCCATGCGCGGTCCAACAGCATGTATAACATATTTCGCCTTAAGGTTGCCGCCGGTGGTGATTACCGCACCCCCCACATGCGTCCCGCCAATGCGGTCGCACTCCTCCTGAATCCTCGGTCCGCCTTTGCGTCGTATGGCGCCCGCCACACCACCACCCAACTGCAACGCCGCATTCGCCGCATTGACAATGGCATCCGTCGCAAGCTCCGTGATGTCGCCCTCCACCAGACGGATAATACTGTTATTTAATTTGAGTTCCATTCTTTGTGTCTTGGAGTCTTCGTGGCAGAAAATCTATTTCATAAAGAGCATTGATTCTCGATAGATGCTTTCGGGCACGGTGCGGATTTTGCCCGCCACGTCTTCCATGGGAATGGCAGTGATTTCCGTGGATTGGAGACTCACCATCATGCCGAACTGCCTTTCCTCTGCGAGCTCAATTGCCTTAGCGCCGAATTTTAGACCCAGTATGCGGTCAAAGGCGGTGGGGGAGCCGCCTCGCAGAATGGAACTCAGAACCACAGGGCGTGTGTCAATCTTTGACGTCTCCTGAATCCTCGCCGCAAGCCACTGTGAAGCGCCCGTCAGGGATTCATTCCCGAATTCATCGCGGACAACAGATTTGAGTCTGTAATTCTTGCGGTCTTTTGGGGCGGCGCCCTCCGACATGACGATGATGGTATGTTCCTTTCCATCCTTCTTGCGACGCTTTACAAGGTTGCAGACGGCGTTCAGGTCATAGGGGACTTCGGGGATGAGAATGGCATGCGCCCCGCCGGCGAGTCCGGCATAAAGGGCAACCCATCCAATCTTCTGCCCTGTTGTCTCAACCACAATACAGCGCCCATAAGAGCGAGCCGTGGTATGAAGGCGGTCAATCGCCTCGGCGGCGTAATTCACCGCGGAGAAGAACCCGAATGTGTAATCCGTGCCGCAAACGCCATTCTGCACAGATTTGGGGACAAAGATGATGTTAAGTCCGGTCTTTTTATAGAGCTCATACGTAATGGCGAGGATATCATGTCCGCCGATGACAATGAGCGCCTTACAACCAAGTTTGTTGAGATTATTGACAATCTGACGTGTGCCTTCCTTCCTTGCAAAGGGATTTGCACGAGAGGTCCTTAATATCGTCCCGCCCTGGATTATAATATCCTCCACATCCTCCGAGCCCAGACGCATGTAATTACCCCCATCCATAAGTCCTTCATATCCGCGGCGGAACCCGTAAATTTGCGTTCCCATGCTGACCGCCCTCACAACAATCCCGCGTAGCACGGCATTCAAACCGGGGCAATCGCCGCCGCCTGTAATAACGCCAATCCTTTTCATTTTCGCTCCCCCCAATCAGGGTGGTTTTCAATCTTTAAACTGAATCAGTGGAATAAACTGGTCAGGCTTGAGCGAGGCGCCTCCCACGAGCGCCCCGTCAATATCAGGCTGAGCCATGAGTTCTTTTATGTTTTCCGGTTTGACACTGCCACCATACTGGATGCGGACTTTTTCAGCCACATCCTTTGAATACATCTTCCCAAGGAGGTCTCTTATGAAGATGTGCATCTCTTCCGCCTGCGCGGGGGTTGCATTTCTGCCGGTGCCGATAGCCCAGACGGGTTCATAGGCAATAACTGTGGTGAGCATTTTTTCCTGCGGGACATCCACCAGACAGCCGCGCACCTGCCGCTCCACAACCTCATTCAGGCGCCTCGCCTCACGTTCCTCCAAGGTTTCCCCCACGCACAGAATCGGCTTGAGCTGATGTTTGTTGAGCGCCTTTAACTTCTTGTTAATGAGTTCATCCATCTCGCCGAATTTCTGGCGCCTTTCCGAGTGACCGATGATAACATACTGGCAGCCCAAGTCTTTCAGCATCAGGGGCGAGACCTCTCCTGTAAATGCGCCGCTATCCTCAAAGTGACAATTCTGGGCGCCAAGGGCGAGTTTTGTCCCCTTGACAAGATTATAAACAGTCTGGAGTGCGGTAAATGGAGGGCAGACAGCCACCTCACAGTAATCAGTCCGCGAGACCACGGGCAGAATGGCGTTGACGAGGTCTGCCGCCTCGCTCCGCACCTTGAACATCTTCCAGTTGCCAGCGATGAGCGGAATGCGAGATGTCATAAATTCTCCTTATTGCAGTTTTCTGATTATCAATTGTCAATTATCAATTATCAATTGAATCTACTTCATCATGTATTCAATCAGGTCAACCACGCGGCAGGAATATGCCCACTCATTATCATACCAGCCCATGACCTTAACGAGCCTGCTATCAATGACCTTAGTCAGCTCTGCATCAAAGATGCAGGAG
>JAPLSR010000058.1 GCA_026398545.1 Candidatus Sumerlaeota bacterium
CCCGCTCAATAATCAGTTGATAATGAGGCTCCGTGTGTTCCACCTGTGCAAGGATTGCCTCAATCTGCGCGGGCAGAATTTTCACACCATGAATGACAAAGACATCGTCCGTGCGGCTGCTGATGCGGGAAAGCCTTATAAAGGTGCGTCCGCAGGGGCATGGCTCATCGATGATACTGGTTACATCACCCGTGCGGTAGCGAATCATGGGCGCCGCCTCTTTTGTGATGGTCGTGAGAACCAGTTCTCCCTCCTGCCCGTGAGGCAACGGCTCGCACGTTTCCGGATTAATGATTTCCGGGATATAATGGTCCTCAAAGATATGCAGACCATTTTTCTGGTCGCACTCGCTTGCCACACCCGGTCCCATGACTTCTGAAAGACCATAAGTGTCATAGGCATCAATGTAGAATGCAGATTGAATCATCTCGCGCATCTTCTCAGACCAGGGCTCACTGCCGAATACGCCGATGCGAAGGGTCAGCTCATTGGCATTGATTTTCATCTCGCGGAGCTTCTCCGCAATGAAAAGTGCAAACGATGGAGAACAGGCAAGCACTGTTGTGCGGTAATCGCGCATTATGTGAATCTGTTTTTCCGGCGTGGCGAGTGAGGTGGGCACAACAGATGCGCCAAGCAATTCCGCCCCATAATGAAAACCGAACCCGCCTGTGAAAAGTCCGTAATCAAAGGCAATCTGGATTGTATCGTCCTTTGTCACGCCAACCATGGAAAGCACGCGCGCCATCAGTTCGCTCCAGTGTTTCAGGTCATTGCGCGTGTAACCAACCACGGTGGGTTTGCCGGTTGTGCCGGATGAGGAATGGATACGCACCACCTCCCGCAGTGGCACGGCGAACATCCCGTACGGGTAATTCTCGCGAAGCGTTGCCTTTGTTGTGAAGGGAATCTTCCTGAGGTCATCAAAGGAATTCACCTCCTCAGAGATGATTCCATACTCATCGAAAATCCTTTTATAGTATGGAACGTTCTTATAGGCGCGGTTCAGAGTGGACTGGAGTCTTTCAATCTGCATCTGATAAATATCATCCCGCGCCATGGTCTCATTTTTCGCATCCCAGATCATCTTCCCACCTCATCACACAATTACTTTTAGAATCTTTAAAAATATTGGAAACTCTCTGTGCACTCTGTGACTCTGTGGTGAAAATATATTCATTCTTCAACCCAGATATGCCCTCACAATTTCTGCATTTCCAAGGAGGTCATCACGCAGACCCTGATAGACAATCTTGCCGGTCTCCAGGACATATCCACGGTCGGAAAGTTCAAGCGCCATCTCGGCATTCTGCTCCACAAGGCAGATTGTGGTCTTCTCCTCCTCCCGTAGCCTCCGTATTGTCTCAAAAATCCCCTCGACAATCAGAGGAGCAAGCCCCATCGAGGGCTCATCCAGGAGGAGCAATTTCGGGTGGGACATGAGCGCCCTGCCAATGGCAAGCATCTGCTGTTCCCCGCCGGAAAGTGTCCCTGCCAGCTGCTTCCGCCGCTCCTTCAGTCTGGGGAAAAGGGTGTAAACGCGCTCAAAATCAAACTCAATCATCCGGCGGTTGTACTGGCTGTATGCCCCCAGAATCAGGTTATCCTGAACGGTTAGCGGCGCAAAGATGTGGCGCCCTTCTGGCACAAGGGCAATCCCCAGGGCTACCGTTTTCTCCGTTGGAAGGGTATGAATCTCCCTCCCCTGAAAGATAATGGCGCCCTGCTGGAGGGGAAGAAGTCTGATAATCGCTTTCAGGAGCGTTGATTTGCCCGAACCGTTCGGTCCTATAAGGGTCACAATCTCCCCCTCATCGATGTGGATGGAGATATTCTTAAGGACAAGGAGATTCCCATAGCCGGCGCGGACATTTTGCACCTTAAGCATCGATGCCCCTCTTTCCTAAATATACTGCAACCACATCATCGTTCCGCTTGATTTCCTCCGGCGTCCCCTCGGCTATCTTGCGCCCGAAATCCAGGACTATAATCTCCTCTGAGATGTCCATCACAAGGGACATATCATGCTCAACCAGGAGGACTGTAACACCGCTTTGATGAATCTTTCGGATTAAGGCGGCAACTTCCTTTGTCTCACGGGTATTGAGACCTGCGGCGGGTTCATCAGCAAGTATCAGCCTCGGTTCGGTGGCGAGTGCGCGGGCAAATTCAAGAAGGCGTTGCTCACGGAACGGCAAAGTGTCGGCAGGTTGCTCAGACTTCAACCCCAATCCCACAAAATCAAGGGCTTTCATCGCCGCCTGCAAAATACCTTGCTCCTCTCGCCGCATGTAAGGCAGGCGCAGTGCCGCGCTGAAAAAACCGGCGCGGGAACGTGTATGACGCCCCACCATCACATTCTCAAGGACTGTCATCCCATGAAACACCCGGGTCATCTGAAACGTGCGTGCCACACCCAGAGTAGCCATCTGGTAATCAGGGAGAGACGTCACATTTTTTCCATTCAGCCGGATGGCGCCGGAGGTGGGACGCAAGTTTCCCGCAATCAGATTAAAAAGCGTTGTCTTGCCAGCGCCATTCGGACCGATTATTGCCTTGATAACGCCGGGGTTCAAGGCAAATGAGACATGGTTGACTGCCTTTACTCCGCCAAAATTTCTGGATAATGAATCCACTTCAAGGAGGTGCTCAGTCATCTTTTGCCTCGCCCTTACCGGTGCGCATCCTGTTCATTATATCCCAAACCATGCGATAACCCCCGAAAATCCCACCCGGCATAAAAAGCATGATAAACAGCAGGATACATCCATACACAAGAATATTATAATCATGGAAAACCCGCAATATCTCTGGCAGAAGGGTCAGAAGGGCTGCACCGGAGATTGCACCCCAGATGCTGCCCATGCCGCCCACAATAACCATGGTCACAAACAATATCGAATACATTGCATCAAACGAGCCGGGGGCTATAAACTGAATATTGTGGGCATACAGACTCCCCGCCAGGGCGGCATACATTGCGCTCAGGACAAATATCATGACTTTGTAACGCGCCGTGTTCACCCCCACAGCCCGCGCCACCTCCTCATCCGCATGAATAGAACGCAATGCGCGCCCCACGCGCGAATTGATGATATGCAGATTGAGTATCAAAATAATCAATACTAACACCCATGTGAGATAGTATTGCTTCAACTCGTTATTAAAAATAAAACCCCTGATGGAAAGATAAGGAATTTTTTGAGTATAACCGGACGGTCCACCCGTGAGCTCCACCTCGGCATTGAAAAAGATATACACTATCTCTCCAATGCCGAGTGTCGCCATGGCAAGGTAATGTCCCTTCAACTTTAAAGGCGGTGTGCCGATGACCCAAGCCACACATCCCGCAATAACCAATCCCGCCAGCAAAGCCAGCCACGGCGACACGCCGTATGTACCCGTCAAAATCGCCGATGTATATGCCCCCAGACCAAAAAATGCGGCATGTCCCAGCGAAATCTGACCCGCATAACCCATCAGGAGTGAAAGACCCATGCAAATAAGACTGTAATATCCCACCTGAATCAGCACACCCAGGTAATAAGGACTCCGCACCTGAATGGGGAGTAGAAATACAAGCAGGGCAACCGCGGCAAATGGGATGTAAATATTACGTTTCATCGTCCACTCATTCAGGGGCGCGCCTCCCCCTGATGATATTCTCCGTGGTGAATCTCTAAAACTTTTTCAGCCTGCCCACAGCCTCACTCCCGAACAAACCGCTCGGCTTGACAAAAAGAACCATCAGAAGCACCGCAAGGGGAAGGGCGTCCTTGTAATGGGAGGAAACATATCCCGCTGTAAGCGCCTCCAGAACTCCGAGCAGCAACCCCGCCGCCACGGCGCCAAAATTGTTTCCCAGCCCGCCCAGAACTGCGGCGCCAAAACCCTTGATTCCGAACATGGAGCCGCTCAGGTAGTCCACCATCCGGATGGGCATGATGACCGCCCCCGCAAGGGCACCGATTGCCGCCGACAGGGCAAATGAAATAAGAACCATCCGCTGTGTTGGAATCCCCATCAGTCTTGCAGCCGTCCTGTCCACGGCGCAGGCACGCATTGCCTTGCCCGCAAGGGTGAAGTTGAAAAATATCACAAGGGCGCTCACCACCACAAGTAACGTTCCGAGAACCCAGAAGGTCTGCGTTGGAATCCTCACCCCTCCCATCTGCACAGTCTCGTGTCCCCCTGAGAAATATTCCATCGCGTGGGTTTCCTTTCCCCCAATGAACATGGTGATACCCTTTAACAGGATGGATGCCGCAATTGTTATCATAACGAGGGTCAGGATGGATGGGTTTTTAAGCGTATTGATACAGCAGCGCTCCAGTATGACCCCCACACAAACCACAAGAATCACCGCCGTCCCCACGGCAAGGAGGAGTGGAAGATTAAGCGTAGCCCCGAAATAAACCATGAGCATTCCACCCAGCATGACAAACTCCCCCTGGGCGAAATTGATGATGCCGGTGGCGTTATAAATAATATTGAACCCCAGCGCCACAAGGGCATAGGTGCTGCCCATTGATATACCTGAAACAACATTCTGTAAAAATCGATCACCCATGGTTTCCAATCCACATCTCAGCGTCAACCGGAAACATCAGTTCCTTACCGGCAATATTTATGATAAACAAACAGGGGAAATGTTTGACATATATATCAGGGTTTTCAATCTTTTTCTGCTTTTCCCTTTTTCCTGGCAATATAAAAAGAAAGGGGTGGTTGAAAAACCACCCCCCGGTTGCACCATTTTGCCATATGGTCATTGCTCCTTCAGAACGGTGAACTTGCCATCTTTCACAGTCAGGAGTTCAAAGGCGTCCTTGGTAAGTCCATTGTGGTCTTCGGGTGAGAAGTTAAAGATGCCCGCCGTTCCGACAAACCCCTTTATTTTTTCAATCTCATTGCGGATTTTATCAGGCGTGGGTTCATCCGCCTTCTTGATTGCCTCAACAATGATAAAAAGGGCATCATAGGCATGTCCGCCGAATGTGCTGACCGATTCCTTGAATCGCTCCTCATACTTCTTCTTATAATCCATAAGGACTTTTTTCTGTGGATGGTCATCGGGGAGCGATTCCGCCGCAAGGAGACGTCCACATGGGAAGATAATCCCCTCCGCCGCCGCACCAGCCGCCTGAGCAAACTTAATATTGCCAAATCCATGGCTCTGATAAAGCGGTGTGGGCATCCCAAGCTGCCTCAACTTGATTGGAACCTGGGACTGGGCGGGGACTATTGACCAGTTCACAATGGCATCCACACCTGCCGCCTTCATCTTTGTCAACTGCGGTGTCATGTCCGTATCCTTCGGACCATAGGTCTCATCTGCCACGATGGTGATGCCATATTCCGGGGCATACTTTATCAACTGTTTCCGCCCCTGGTCACCAAAGCCGGTGGACTCTGACATGATACCAATTTTCTTATAACCCTTTTTCTTCATATGTTCAAGGATGCGAACAGCGGCATCTGAATCCTTCTGGGGCGTCTTGAACACATAATGTTTCTCCTCGATGGGAAGAGTTATAGCCTCTGCCGCGGCACAGGAGATAAGCGGGATTTTATGCTGTTCGGCAATCTTTGCTACGGCCATGGACTCACCGCTCCGTGAGGGCCCGATGATGGCTACAACCTCATCCTTTGTAATGAGTTTATTCACGGCGTTGACAGCTTTGGTATCATCTCCCTCTGTATCCTCCACAATCAATTCAATGGGATATCCATTGACCCCGCCTGCCTTGTTAATCTCCTCCACATACATCATCGCAGTGTTTCGCTCCGGCTCGCCAAGCCAGGATGCCGGTCCAGTAATGGCAACGGCGATACCAATCTTGATCGGCTTCTTGGAAGGCTCCTTTTTGGCTTCCTGCGCCACCACTACCACCATAAGACTCAGCAGAAGAGTTAGCACAAGAAGCAGTCTTGACCCTTTTGAGTAGAACCTCTTCATAACTATCACTCCTTTTGAATGATTTTCTCCCTCCTCCTTTTTTCAAATATCATAAAAAGGTGGGGCAAGGGCAAATTAACCCTTATGTCTTTTTCCCATATAACTGGTGCGTTTCGGTGTTGTCAAAAACTATTTTCAATTTTTGCACTTAAAAATAAGGGATACTAAAAAAAGAATCCGCCTGAGGGGGCGGACTTGTGGTGAATATTTTCTTGTTGGGTGCCCTGTTCCTTAGATAAGATTGTTAATAGTAATAATCTCAGCGTGCTCTGCGTGCTCTGTGTGAAACTATCTAATAATTTGGGGTTGGGTATTCTCAATTCCCAATTTGTTCGGGCGATGGCGGGTCATATTTGCCGTTGCCATTATAGTCAATAATAATGGGGGCGGTGATTGCAAGGCTCATCAGCCCCTCCGCGAAGGGATAACTGGAAACAACGGGCGAGAGGGTCTCACGTCCCCTCCCCACCACCACAACATTAATGATGGAATCTTTTGTAACCTTGAGCTTGAAATCCTCAGAGCCTTTGGGTGAGGATGGGCGCGGAAATCGGACAAGCTCTTTGGACGGCGCCTGGATAACACGTCTCAGGAAGATACCATCCATGTTGATATCGATATAGGTGACCGGCACCCATGGCGCTGCCAGTACTTCAAGGTGGCAATCGACAGAGCCGTCCGTGTCGGTTATAAATGAACCCGGTGGCATACCATTGATGGTGAACTTGATTATAGGTCCGTTTGTGATTAAGAGATTTCCCTTCTTCACAGACTCCATAATCTCCCCATCATTAATGGAAGAGGGATTATCTGCGCTGGATGCTATATAAACCCGGGGATAACCCACCTCCTCGCCCCATGTGGCATGGCTGAATGTCCCGCCCACTGGCATAACCTTTTGATACCCCTTCAACCACATGTCGAAAAAGAGTCTCATGCTGTCTTCCGTAATCCCCATGCGCTTACCTTCCCACACCTCAAGGAGGTCGAAGTCATAGGAAAAGGTCTTGTCATCAATGATGGGCTTTTTCTTGTGGTCATAGCCGAATTTTGCAAAATACCCCTCATCGGGGAAGATGGGACGGTTGACCTGTATCAGGGATTTGGGATATTTGACACGCAGGGACTTCAAGAGCTCTTTCGGATTTTCTGCCTGGAGTTCCGCATTATCCACGGCGTTCTGTGCGCCCTGGGAATCCAGCGGCCAGACAAGGAAATGCCCCAGATTCCTCTCCCCAGGGAATTCAATCTTCTTACCGATGCCGGTCTTGAGCATGGCGCCAAGATTCTTCTTCTGCACAGCCTCGGAGAGGTCGGTTGCCTGATTGCTATCACCCGTGACAAGATATTCCACACCCTCTGCGGCTGCCGTAACAACACGTGCCTCCGGTGAGACAAAGCAATCGTAGGAATGGTTCGTCCTCACACCTATGTCCGCTGAAATGAATCCCTTCATGTCAATGACATGCTTCAATCTGGCATTGATAACATTCTCCTTTGTGTAGGCAATGAGTATCTCCTCTTCATAAGTGTCATACTCAGGTCCGTGGCTGAAGACGACCTTGTAACGACCCGTGGGGACTTCAATGGTCTCATCACCTGTGGCAGAATAATAGACATTGCGGGAATAAAGAGAAGTGCCCGGTCCATGGTCAAATAAACTGGTTGGCGGGATATTCACAAAGGTCAACTTGCAGGGTAGCAGGATCCCCGTGTCACTGTCCTTGCAGGTGAATTTGAGAACACTTGGTCTGGAGACTTTGACTTCCAGACCATATGTATCACCATCGCCAACGTAAAAGCTGAAGGGGTCTTTGGCGCTACGTCTCGCAAATGCCTTTCCCTGGACAAAATAGCTCCCCTCCGGCACCATGAGCTCAAATCCGCCCTTGTCATCCGAATAAATTCGGGTGTTAGGCCTTGCAGGGACAAGTTTGTTACCAATACGTGAGTTGATGATGCGGATATCCACATTCGGGATGGGTTCACGCGTCTCCGGCTCCATAACTTTCCCCGTAATGAAACCATATTTTGGTTCATTCAGTTCATATACAAAATCGGAAATCTTTGACAGGCTTTTATCTGCCACGATAAAATAACGAGTATAAGAGACACTCTCGCCGGGCTTCAAATCAACCTGCTTATAGACAACATTAGACCTGAATTCCTCAAATATCCCATTGATATATTCTCTTTTTTGAGTCAGACCAACGCTAAAATTATCGCAAAACCCGCAGAACCACTTCACCTCGTTCATCCTCTCAATCTTCCCGCGGTCAATCACACCAAAGCTGCCCACAAAACTTGTGCATGCACCCCAGTCAATTTTTTCCCCGAGGGTGAGATTTTCAAGCGTGCCGGTGGAATGATTGTCCACCGTGGTAGTGATTTCCATGACAGGCTTGCCCGGTTTTATAAGATATTCAGTTTTTACATCAAATTTTTTGCTGTTAGGGGTAGATGTCCCCGAGACTATCAATGCCGCCCCATTATCCGGGTATCCTGTGGTCTTGAGCCGAACACTGCTATAAGTATAATCAGTTTCCGGTTCAGTCCCGATTCGTGCATAAATGCCACGGATATAATCCGTCGGGTCTCCCTTGAGGGTGATATCCACAATCTGCCCCACCCCCTTCACACCAGGAATCTCATGCTCCGGTGCATTAACCACGACTCGGAAGATATCGTTTTCAAGAATGTAGTCCCCAAGATAACCCTGTGCCCAGAAACCCTGCGCCAGCTGACGCTTGTCATCTATTTTTTGCACACGGAGAAGACCTGATGCGATTGCAGGATTCTCAAGCGAATCCTGCCTCTTTACATCTTCCTTTGGTGCCTGCCTCTTTTGAATCGTACAACCGCCTGAAATGAATAGCAAATGAACGATGAAAATAATCATGACTACCCTGTGCGGGAAAGGGAGACGTGAATTCCGCATTGTTGAAAAGACCTCCATAAAAAATATTTTTTACCGGTTTCAGACTAAGACCACAAAAATGCTCAGGTGGGTTTGCCTTTTCCGGCAATAAATGTCAACCGTTTTATCCAACAAATAAAAAAAGCAGGAGCAACAATTCCTCGTGCTCCCGCCCTTTTCAAATACTGTTTAACATCAAACCGCCTTTATGCTCATTCCCACATATCATCATAAGTTGACCAATTGCCATGGGCGTAGTCATCCGAGGCATTCCTGCGGCGCTGTTCCTGATTATCCTGAGACTGCTGATAGGCATCGCCTGCGAGGGCTCCCGCCAGACCGCCTACTAGACCGCCCACCAAAGCGCCTCTCCCTGTGCCATAATGAGTGTTATGACCAATGATAGCGCCTGTGCCTGCGCCCAGCGCCGCCCCTCCCAGGGCGCCCTGTTGGGTGGTTGAGCATCCCGTAACAGCAACAACGAGCAAGATTAACCCAGCCAACATCAGTTTTTTCATATATCCTCACCTCCAGGAATTACAGAAATATACATAAGCAATTTTCAGACCAGTTTTCAACAACAAAATATGGCATATTGGTGGTAAAAAAATCTATCTCTTGAAAAAAGTGTTCGTTTTATATAATCCCAAATGTCCGATTTCCGAGCATCCGCTTCCTATTCTACGTTTGATACAAGGGCAAATGGCGAGACATAGTCGCCATATCTTTCCCTTGCCACAATCAGCCGCTCGCGCTGTTCCTTCATGATATCAAAGAACAACCCGGGTGTTGTGGCATCCTTTCGGAAGACACTTTCAACCCGTTCAATCTTTCTCATATTTTCCGGGATGCGAATGGTAAACTGATGCTCATATTGCCCCTTCGTGTATTCCCTGCCCAGTATCTGACTGAAAAGGACCACCAAGTCTTCATAAATCGGTATAAGTCCCGTGGGGGTTTCAATGGCGCCAATCTCCCCGTGCACCCGCCGCTCCATCCATTTCAGCCAGACATATTTATCCTTTTTATCATTCAGATATCCGCCATCTTTATCCTTCAGAAAATAATTCACGGCAAAGATAATCGGAGGATGGGGTAAACTCATGGCAAACTGGAGATGCTGGTTTATGTAAATCCCGATGGGGATGGAAAGGAAATCCAGATTGGACATGGGCTGGAAGGCACGGACGCCTTCTTTGCCAAGGGTGGCGGCGGTGGTCTCAGACTCGAGGCTGGCGCCCATGGTGACAACACCATGTTTCCAGTTGAAAGATTCCTGGACTGGCACCCATGTGTCTGAGTCACGCCCGCCATATATGATACCGCCCACAGGGACTCCTTCCGGATCATCGGCGCGCGGGTCAAGATTCGGAAGGGCACTGAGGCGAATGGTATAACGCGCATTCTTGTGGGATGCGGGGATTTCCGCACCGGATGCGTCCTTTTTGCCCTTGAACCACTCACCGGTAAAATTGATGCCGCTCTCTGGATGTTTCTTGCCATCGCCGGTCCAGTATGGAATGCCATCCTTGACAAGGATATTGGAAAAGATGACCTCGCCGGGGCTTGTCAGCGCCTTGATGATAAGGGGGTCATCAGTGGGATTCACATCCTGGATTATCCCAAAAACACCGCATTCCACATTGACCGTGCGCACCTCCCCCTCGATACAGCGAAGGTAAGCAAGGTCGTCCCCGATGATGGTCTCCCCCACCACCATGGCAGTTGAAGTCTTGCCGCAGAAGCTGGGGAATGCGCCGGCGAAATAAGTTGTGCGTCCGCCGGGACCGTGCACACCCATAATAAACATGTGCTCGGCAAGCCAGCCTTCTCTCAGCGCCTTGCGGATGGCGAGGCGCAGTGAAAGTTTTTTGAACCCGACCGTGTTTCCGGCATACTGGGTGTTCATGCTGTAAACGATTTCATCCTCAATATCAATATAGATGCGTTTCTTTCCCCAGTTTTTGCTTACAAAATTTTCAAGCTCGCCTGAGGAGTGCAGAACGCGGAAAAAATCGGGGGAATCGCCAATGCGTATGAACTGCTCATACCCGGGGCGATAGAGGAGGTCCTCACTATGTCCCACATACGCCGAATCGGTTATCTGGACGGCGGAGATGGAGAATCTGGAGTTTATGGGACCAAGGGAGAAGAAGCGGACAAGCATTTCCCGCCTGAGCATGGAATCTTTCAGGAGTCCTCGAATTTCAGCCTGCCCATCTTCCTTATCTATGGTATTCAGCTCCTCGCCAAGCGTCATCCCTTTTGGAAGTAAGTATTTGGTCTGCTCCTTGTCGCGTCCCTGGTCGTTGGGACCATCAAAATGATAGGTATGCCCTTCGGTGGCAAGGGATTTTTCCTCGCCCAGTTCAATGGCGCGCAGGCGGATACAGGCAATGTCTTCCGGTGAGTCCGTGCAGACGAAAACAGACTGGGGATTGCAGAGGGTGACGGCATCGGCGACAAACCTGTGCACTTTCTCACTCTTAATAGCCATCAGTTTCTTATAACTATCTTTCGGGAGACGTTTTTTAAGGACGTCTTTATAATTTCCCGACATATTTGTTGCTCCTTTATCGAGGTTAAGACAAAAAAAGTATTGTTGTCCTGCCAGAATTCATCCCTGTTAAATTTGTGGGAATAAATCGCCCTTGACATACATTTGTCAAGGGCATCAATCATTTTTTTAGAAAAAGAGAACCCACTAAGGCACAAAGTCCCGAAAAATCTAATTGGCAAACTTTGAGCCATCGCGGTAAATCACAAAAGGAGTCTGAAAATGAGAAGCGACCTGATGAAGAAGGGGATTGAGCGCGCACCCCATCGTTCCCTGTTCAAGGCGATGGGTTACACCGATGCAGAACTCATGCGTCCGCTTATAGGCGTCGTCAATTCGTTTAATGAGATTATACCGGGGCACATTCACCTGCGCACAATATGCGAGGCGGCTAAGGCGGGCATCCGCGCGGCGGGCGGCACGCCGATCGAGTTCGGCTGCATCGGCGTCTGCGATGGCATCGCCATGAACCACACCGGCATGAAATATTCGCTGGCGAGCCGGGAACTGATTGCGGATTCGGTCGAGGTCATGGCGACAGCGCATCCCTTCGATGGACTTCTCTTCATTCCTAATTGTGATAAGATTATTCCGGGGATGCTCATGGCGGCGGCGCGGCTGAACATCCCATCAGTATTCGTCAGCGGCGGTCCGATGTTCGCCGGACGCTTCCGCGGCAGGGCGGTGGACCTGATAAGCATGTTTGAGGGCGTGGGGCGCCTCAAGGCGGGAAAAATGACGGAACAGGAACTGTGCGAACTGGAGGAGGAGGCATGCCCGG
>JAPLSR010000167.1 GCA_026398545.1 Candidatus Sumerlaeota bacterium
GGCAGGATGCTTTTCCTCCGATTCCCCCTCGCAGTAGGTCATGACCGTTTCGCCCATCCGGATTTCATCCCCATCCATCAGGAAGATGCGGTTGATGGGGAAGTCGTTGACATAGGTGCCGTTGGAGCTGCCGAGGTCGACGATTGCCATGACATTATTTTTCAGGCGCAGAATCTGGGCATGGCGTCGGGATATATTGATGTCTTTCAGGCACACATCGGAGGTCTCAGCGCGCCCGAAGGCGGTCTTTTCATTTTGCAAAGGGATTGTCTGCCCCTCCAACTCCCCCTTTTTCACGATGAGATAAGGCATGAAAAAACCTCCCATTTTTGCCCTGTTTATAAAATTAAACTATTTCCCCCAATTCTGCCTCCTGTAAAGTCAAAATTATGGAGGATAGAGAGGGAAGTGGTTCCTTCCATTGAAATAACCCAACATTGATGGGAATCCACAAAATCCAAATTGCATTCCGTAATTGGGTTGGTTATGGAGGTATAACACTTTGATGAGGGTAGAGAAAGGTGACCCTGAATTTCGGCACGGATAATGTCTATTATGTCCCGGAAGGGCAACCGCTTATCTTTTTCGATATCTACAACATGCGGCGGCTGGAATTTCATATCGACCGATGGGGACTTTTTTACAATCAGGCACACATGGAATATATCACAAATGCCGTAAATTCTGCGCAGGACATCTGGTGCAGGCATCAAAGTCACAATCCGGCAACCCAGGGGAATCTCGAAAAGGTTCAATCATTCCTCAGGGATTTTCCGCGCCGTCCCTTTCCCTCAAAGCCTCCCCTTGACCTGAAAAATATCTTCTCACCGCGGGAGATTACATTCTGGGTCCGCTGTTCCGACACCCCGCTTGAATCCTTTTTTGAAGAGGATTACAGCAAACACCCTGTAATAATCCAGGGCGCCGGATACACGCCGCTCATGGGCGCCATTCAACTATCCTCCATCGGGGATTATGAACTTGATATCCATGAGGGAATTGAAACCCATGGTTTATTTCTGGAGATACCTGAGGGGAGCATCACCATAGCCTCACTTCCACCTGAGGAGATTCTTCCCCTTGACGAGGGATATTTCGGCGCCTTCGGTTCAAGCGGCAATGGACATGTGATAAATCTCACCCATGAGTCAAAGGTGAGCGAGGAAAATCTTGTTTGTGTTCCCTTCGAGCGCATAGGGGAGCACTATTATGCCACACTATATTTTCACTTAGGCACAGAGGTTGAGTTTGACATCATCCGCCGGTTTCACGAAAAAAGGCTTGGATTTATGCGTGCCGCCATGTCGGAACTTGGTTTTAAGCTCGTTTGCGATCAGAATGGCAACACCCTTTACAGCCGCGGCGACTCCCACATTCATCTTTATGCCAATGCCACCGGCAAGGAAAGCACAGGTTCCCGTTTTTTGCGCCCGTTTCTCCTGGTAACCTGTCATGAAGGCGAGGACGCTCCCGAAAAGCGTTCCCATCTTATGGAGGAAATCATACCTTTCTTCTGGCGATGAATAATCAATGGTTTAAAAAGGGGATATTTGACCCGCGGGTCTTCACCACGGTCACACTTATTGTTATAAACTGCGGGGTCTTCACCGGACTTTCCCTTTATGGCAAGAAGGACGCCCTGTCGCTCCTGCAATTCGGCGCACAGTTCGGACCGTCCATCTGGAAGGGTGAATACTGGAGGCTTTTCACAACCATCTTTCTCCATTTTGACCCTGTTCATTTAATCTTCAACATGTATGCATTATACATCTTAGGATGGCTTGTTGAGCCGCTCCTGGGGAGGCGCGGGCTTCTGGGACTTTACATTTATGGAGGTGTGGCGGGGAGCGTCCTCTCCGTTATTGTTCATCCGCAATATATCAGTGTGGGGGCGTCCGGTGCGATTTTCGGACTTGGCGGTGCGGCGCTTGCGGGGCGTTTTCTCTTCCCGACCGATTTTAAAAAGGACTTCAATGAACGCCCCGCCCTCATCATTATTATCTTCATCATTTATAACCTCATTATGGGATTTCTTCAACCATCTGTTGATAATGCCTCCCACCTCGGCGGGGTGATTTCAGGATTTGTTGTCGGTTATTATCTCATGGCACGGCGGGTGGGTGAGGAGCGTGCCCTGCCGACAGCCCGTTTCGTTTATCTCCTGTTCTCCCTCCTTCTTGCCGTCGGTTTGGTTTATGCCGTCCGCCCTGTTTATAGTACACCCTGGTGTCTCTGGTATGCGGAGAATATGCGGATTGCGGGACGCACCGGCGAGGCGGAACAGTATTATCGCCGCGCCGTTCGCCTCTCACCGGAAAAACCCGCCGTCCACAGGGAGCTCGGCGCCTTTCTCATGGCGGAAGGCAGGACGCAGGATGCACTGGAACATTACAAGACCGCGTTGAAACTGGGCGGCGATAAAGGGGAATTGTATTACCTTTCCGGCGTTGCCAATCTTGTTCTGGGCAATACAGAACTCGCCTACGAGGATTACGGGGAGTCCGTGAGAAATGGATATTTCAACAGCAGGACACTTATGCTCCTCGGAAATTACCGCTGGAAAAAGGGAGAGTTTGATAAGGCGCTTGATGTCTATATCCGGGCTGTTCGCATGGAGCCTGATAGGGCATCTGCTTATCAGGCGCTCCTGACATTCCTGACGCGCCCCGGCGCAAAGTATGACACTTCTGTGATGGAGCGTCTTATGAGGGAGATTTCACCCCAGCGGCGCGGCTCTCTTTTTTATTCCTTCCGCGCCACATATGAAAAACATTTCCGGCATTTTGACAGGGCGCTTGAATATTATAAACAGGCGCTTGAGAAAAGACCGGATGATTTCTCCCTGCATTATGACATTGCCTGGTGTCTTTATAAAATGGGACATCTTGAGGATGCTGACCGCGAGACAAATCTCTTCCTTGCGGGCTACCCTGACATCAGTTTCCCCGGGCTGGGAACACAGAAAAATGTCGCCTTCATCCTGAAACTCCGCATTGCCCGCGAAAGGGGAGGCAATAGCGATACATCAAGGGTTGCCACCGGCAAAAACCCAGTTATTCTCCGCGAGAGTGAGGTTACAAGTGATGTCCGGAGGTTGAGAAAGATTATTGAGGAGAATTATCGCCAGGACATTGAGCAGGAGCGGAATGTCCTTTATCTGAATAACCTTGCGTGGCATTTTGCCGATGAGAATTACAATATTGATGAGGCGGTGACACTTGCCCGCGAGGCTGCGGAAAAATCACCACGCGCTTATACCCTTGACACGCTTGCCTGGGCGCTTTTCAAGTCGGGGCGGTTCAAGGATGCCCTTGAAGCCCAGCAAAGGGCGCTTGCTGAGGCAAAAGAGGAAAATCGTCGCCAAAGACTCCTTCCTCCCGAAGAGTCCGAGATTATATCCTTCAAGCCTGATGAGGGTGAGCGGTCATATTATTATCACCTCGCTGTAATTCAGGCGGCAATGACAGACAGGAAAGGGGCGCTTGAGTCACTTGATGCCGCCCTCGCTGACGGTGTTGATTTTGA
>JAPLSR010000038.1 GCA_026398545.1 Candidatus Sumerlaeota bacterium
GCCGATGAGAACCTCGTGCGACATGAAAGATATGAGTTTGTGGAGCTGACGGAAAAGGGCTCTGCGCTTGCGCGTAAAATCTTTGACCGGCACAACCTCCTGACCCACCTCCTGCACGACATCCTGGGCGTTGACGCCGAAACAGCCGAAAAGGACGCCTGTGCCATTGAACATCACGTCAGCCAGAAGACTATCCAGAGCATCATAGACTTCTCAATCCAAAGGAAAAAATATCACACACTCAAGGACATTCCACCCGGGAAAAGCGCACGTGTGGCGAGGCTCACTTCTCATGGCGCCATCCTCAAACGGATGCTGGACATGGGGATTTCCCCGGGTGCGGTAATCGAGGTCAAGCGCGTGGCGCCACTGGGAGACCCCATGGAGGTTTCCATCCTGGGCTATAATCTCTCACTGCGCAAAAGCGAGGCTAACTCCATTCTTGTCGAACCGCTCTCATAATCCCGACTTAAAAGGGTTGCGGATATGTCCCGGAACATAAAATTGGCGCTGGCGGGTAATCCCAATGCCGGAAAGACCACCATCTTTAACAACCTGACAGGACTGCGTCAGCATGTTGGAAACTACCCAGGCGTCACGGTGGAAAAAAAGGAGGGCTTCCTCAGCCACAGGGGTTACGACTTCACAATCGTCGACCTGCCGGGAATCTATGGCTTGAGCGCCAGCTCCATTGATGAAATCGTCGCGCGCAACTTCATCGTGGAGGAAAAGCCGGATGTGGTTATCGACGTTATTGATGCCTCCAATCTTGAGCGCAACCTCTATCTTGCCGTGCAGCTGATGGAGCTCAGCGCCCCGCTCATTTTAGCACTTAATATGGCGGACATGGCGCAGAAACAGGGTCTCTCCATTGATGCGGAGAAATTGAGCACGCTTCTGGGTGTGCCTATCATCATGACCGTTGCCACACGGCGTGTCGCAATGCAGGACATCCTCGACTCTGCCATCCGGCTTATTGAAAGTAAGTCCGTCCCTGTGCGCACCCGCATCCATTACGGGCGCGAGATGGACCGCCTGATTGACAGGACAACAGAGGCGGTGTTGAAAGACCTCACACTTTCAAGGCAGTATCCGGCGCGGTGGATTTCTATCAAACTGCTGGAGCAGGATGCCGAGGTCTTAAAGAGGGTAAAGGAAAGTCCCTTTGCCTCCACTATCCTTGATGCGGTGGAGAAATCCTCTGAGGCAATAAGAGGGCTCTTCGGTGACGACCCGGAGACCATCATTGCGGAGAGGCGGTATAGCTTCATCAGCGGGGCATGTGAGGAGGCGGTCCGCCGGAGCTTTGAACAACGCCACGACATCTCCGACATGATTGACACCATTCTTCTGAACCGTCTTCTGGGTCTGCCAATCTTTCTTTTGCTCACCTGGCTCACATTCAAGTTTGTCTTTTATGCAAGCGAACCGATGGAGGCGGCGATTGAGGGATTTTTCGGTTTTCTGGGGAGGGTGGTGGGAGGTATTCTTCCGGCGGCGAGTCCCCTTCGCTCCCTCATTGTGGATGGCGTCATCGGGGGTGTGGGGAGTGTTCTTGTTTTCATCCCCGTGATTTTTCTCATATTCTTTGCCATGTCCTTTCTTGAGGATTCGGGGTATCTGGCGCGTGCGGCATTCCTCATGGATAAGTTCATGCACAAGATTGGACTGCACGGACGCTCCTTCATCCCGATGCTTCTGGGATTCGGGTGCAGTCTGCCAGCCATCATGTCCACGCGCACAATTGACGACGAGCGCGACCGACTGACCACCATACTTGTCATACCGTTCATGTCGTGCGGGGCGCGGCTCCCGATTTATATCCTTTTCATAGGCGCTTTCTTCCCTGAGGCTCAGGCGGGCAACATCCTTTTTCTCATCTATCTGACAGGGATTTTTGTGGCTGTCATCATGGCATGGATTCTCCGCAGGTATCTCCTGCGCGGACCGGCGGCGCCTTTTGTCATGGAGCTGCCGCCGTATCGCATCCCGACCCTCCGGGCA
>JAPLSR010000372.1 GCA_026398545.1 Candidatus Sumerlaeota bacterium
GCGTTCGTTTGCATATTGTGTAAGAAAGGTATGATTTAAAAGATTTGTGTTTTTTGTCCCGATATTCCTCATGGTTTTATGGATAAATGGGAAAAATGTCCAGCCGAAATATCCGAGCGCTAAATTGTCATGATAACGTTGTTCATGGCACCAGGAGAATTCATGAGAATTTTCCGGGGTAATATCAATAAGCCCTTCTGCATAAAAGCACAAATGTATAATGTTTCTCCGGTCCTCCAGAAGCCAGATTTGATTCATGATCGGATGGAGACCGCACTGTTGATCCGGTAGAATATGGTTTTGGCAGGCATCATTAAGGAAGTTAAGACAGGCGCGATCCAGAGCGGCGGAATCTGTTGTCCAAAAGTTCTTAGACAACGCCCTTACAATTTTTCTTCGAAGATTGAGTGTTATATCAACACTGTAGTTACCATAGTGATACCTGAAGGCATCGCCTATGGTTAATAAATTCTGATAACATTGCATGGCTTCTTTTATTCGCCCTTCATATATATCCAGTTCCGCCTGAATCAGGAGGGCGTCAGCCGCCTGAATCACGGGGAATATGTCAATATATGAATTCTCCGAGTAAGAGGTGAGACAATCGGGGACAAATTCCCCCACTCTATTTTTCCAGTCATCAAGCTGTTGTTTTGTCAGCCTCTGGAACATGGCGCCATCTTTGCAGAGGGAGAGGATGTCGGAAATTGGCTGGCGCCACTTTTGCATATATTCCTCCGCCGCACTCTTATTTGATGGAAGGATGATGAAGACTGGACGGTTAAGCAGGAAGTTATGGATAGCCATGGGTAACTTCATTGTCTCTTTGAGTTTGCGCCCGAGTATGCAATATTGTTCGAGAACGGGCTTTTTGTTAACATCACGATAGGTATGATTATAGATTTCAAGAAGGGTATCCGTGCTCATCCGGTCTTCATTTGCGATGTTATAATAAAGTTTGATAATGGCAAGGGTGGAGAGGATAAGAAAACCATAAATGATAAGGCGCAGGAGGATTTTTTTCTTCATGATTTATTCCCCCTCCCTTTTCGAAATGGAAAGGGCAAATAATCCGATGGCAATCAGAGGAGTGATTGTAAAATAGCAGGTCATCTGGAATGTTGAGAAAAAGATTGTCGGATAATAATGAAAATGCTTCAATTCGGGCATCTGGTGGGAGATAAGAATTAAAGTAACAATAATTATAAGGATGACTACGAGGGAAGTTACTGCGGCGGGAAGAACCTTTTTGACGATGGACGCCACACAGGCGCAAATGCAGAAGTTTGCAAAAGCTGACAGGACATTGCGCAAGGTAAATATTTGAGACAGGGATTTGGTGATTGCCCAATCCAGTTCCCTTATGTGGTTGAGATAACCTATAAGGATTGTGATGGATATCAGCAATGTGAAATAAATCATCAGGGAAAGAATGATGGCGAGCAGACGCTCAAAAATCCAGCGGGAGCGGATTATAGGAAGTCGGAAGACAAAACTGTGCGTCTGGTTCTCCTCTTCCTCCGAACCGAGCAAAATCCCTGAGATGAGCACCTGAATCATCAGGGCGACGCCGAGAAATGATTTGCATTTATCCGGAAAGTAATAATCCACTGACAACCCGATATCCGCCGTTGAATCAAAGATGGTTGCAATGATTCCCAGAAGCAGAAAGCCGGACGCCAGAACCAGCGCCGTCTCCATCAGGCTTCGCATCTGGCGTTTCCAGATTGTATCGGCGAAGAAGAGCTTCATCGGGGCGGCTTCCTTTCGCTGATGAATTCCACAAAGGCGTCTTCGAGGTTCAGGTCAATTACCTCGACGCTTTCTGCGCCGGCGCTTTTAAGTCTATTTTCAGTTTCACCTTCGCGATAATTCAGCGTAACTGCTCTGCCCTCCCTCCCATCCACGCGATACCGTGTGATGCCCTCGGCTTTGAACTGTGCTGGCGGGTCGCCGGGAAAATGCAGCCTCAACCCTTTCACCTTTGACAGGAATTCCTCAGTCGGACAGTCCATGAGGAGACTGCCTTCATGCAGGATGCCGATATGGTCCACAATGCCCGAGACCTCGTTGATGAGATGTGAGGAGATGAGAATAGTGCGGTCAGGGGTCTGATATTCAGCGAGGATGCCCTCGAAGAATTCACGCCGCGCCACGGGGTCAAGCCCTCCGGTGGGTTCGTCGAGGATGAGAAGTTCGGGTCTGAAGGCGATGGCGAGGCAGAGGCTTACCTTTGCACGCATCCCCTTGCTGAGGGCGCTCAGTTTTTTCGCGCCATCGAGGGCGAAGCGTTCTGCAAGCGACCTTGCAAAGGAGGCATCCCAGTTCTTCTTCCGATAGTGCGCAACAAAGGCGAAGACCTCGTTCACCGTCATCCATTCATAGAAACAGTGAGATTCGCCGACATAGCCCACACGACGCTTGAGTTCAACGCCTTGCCTCTGGGGAGCAAGACCGAGCACCCGCGCCTCGCCCTCCGTGGGACGGAGCAGTCCCATGAGGAGGCGGAAGGTGGTTGACTTTCCAGCGCCGTTCAGACCCAGAAGCCCATAAACGGCGCCCCGGCGCACCTGCCACGTCAAATCATGAACCGCATAGTCGCGGCCGAAGCGTCGCCCAAGATTTCTGGTTTCCACAACAATATCATCGCTCATCAGAATCGCTCCTTCGACTTTTTTTCAGGGAGATTGATCATATTCAGTCTTTCGTGGAAAGTATCTTCGATTTCCGGACGAGAGAGCCGCAGGTGATAGGCTTTTGCCAGGGTCTTGTCAAACTCTGATGAGACCATGAGACGTGCTGTGCGGGAGCGGACGGCGGGTGGATTATCTGCCACAAAGGAGCCCATGCCTGCCCTGCCGATGATTGCGCCTTCGCGTTCGAGGTCGGAATAGGCACGCGCCACGGTGTTGCGGTTGATGCGGTTTTCGGCGGCAACATCTCTGACGGTGGGGAGTCGGTCGCCTGGTTTGACCGTGCCGCAGGCAATGGCGTATTTTATCTGCGAGATGATCTGTTGGTAAACGGGCGTTGGTGAAGATGTGTCAATTTTCAAAAACATTTTTGATTTTATAAGTAATAATTGTCCTAATACAATTAGGACAACCTATCATTTTGTCAAGAACAATTATTCATAGAAATTAAGAAAATAATGAACATTAAACATAAAGCCAGAGAGACTGCTCGGGAAATAAAAAAGCATTTGGGAAAGCTCAATTCTGACTATAAATAGTGCAGATTGGCGCGAATTCTTTTTATGATGCGTCACGTGTTTTGGCAGGGGCGCCCTGGATGGCGGGCTGGGGTTGGAAATTTCCCGCAACAGATGACGTGGAATTCATCCTGGCACGCTCACCGGGTGGAAGAATCGCAATGAGTTTGCCGATACATTTATTCATGGCGATAAATATTGTGTGCCAGTCAACCTGGAGTTTGGAAAATGCCGCCTCGGTGAGTTCCTTTAGGTGCTGTAGGCTGGCACACTCACTGAGGACCTCAAGTATGATATCGGGGTTGGGGAGGTAGTCTCCCATCATTTCAGTGTATTTATAATGATTCAGGGATAAGAGAGAGACCATCTGGTCAAAGATTTTTTCCTCATTGGCAAGTATCTTCTTGTGTTCCAGTCCCTCGGCAAATAATTTAAAGAAATCCGCCCAGAGACGGGTGTATTCCTTGCCAAGCTCGATCTTCTGACTGACAGTCATGAACGGTTTACCTGTTGCCATAGCTCAGCACATCCCCTCCGTGAGTTTATTGCTTTTTGAAGAGATTCAGGGAATAGAAGATATATAATACAAAAAGGATGATGGCTATTATAACGATAATTTCCACGCGATGGATATGATTAAGGGACAGGTTTCTCAAAAACTCCAAATGTAGCAAGCGAGACATAGCCTAATCCAATTTGTTAATCTTTTCACAACCTGTCAGAGCAAATCACCTCGCACCCATCCGGGCGGACTACAGGGGACTTTCCGCAAGCCGCAGTTTCCTGTCCCTGTTGAGGAAGGTATTCTGGAGTTCAGCACGTTTCTGTTTGGCACTGTTGATATAGTCAAATGCCTTGTAGATGATGTCATGGCGCGAGGAGGGGTCAAATTCATCCAGGATGCACATCTTGTCAAAATAGATGGAGGCGAGGCGGATATCATTTAACATGTCAATGAGGCTTTCATGGACACCCTCGGCTCCTTTGGGGACTTCCAGTGTTCGCGCCTTCTGATATAACTCCGTCACGGTTGCCCTGAATTGGGCAGGAGGAAGGGCGCTGGAGATGCTGATGAACCGCGCATGTCCCTCTGGTCCAACGGAGAATGATTCAACCATCGTGGGACCAAGCTCAAGGACGCCGCGGAATCTATCCATGGTCTTTCCAAGATTATCCAGGACCTCATTTGCCTTTTCAGAATAGGTTTCCATGACAAGGCGATGGTCCACCTCATCCAGTTTTGTGATGGCATCTTTCAATTCAGTGTAAGACTGGGAGAATTTTTTGTTATCAAAGTCAAATTTTGCATATCTGAGTTGGTCTTTGGCGGATTCCATCAGGTCACCTGCGAGGTCATTTGCCTTGGTCTCTGCCTGATTGGCGAGGCGCTCCTGTTGTTTGGAAATCATCTTCACCAGGACTTCGGGTGTAGAGGTCATGAGACGTTCGAGGTCGGCTTCTAATTTATCCAGTTGGGAGCTGGTCTGGTCGTAGTTATCAAGTGAGAACTTTTCCCGGATTTCAGCCACCTGGCGATAAATCTTTTTGGTATTTTCAGCCTGGAAGTAATTCACGCCGGAGTGCATGGCGATGTCCAGTCCGTTCAGGATATCGTTCACGCGTTTCTGGAATGCCAATGATTTGGCGTCCTTGACCACCCTGCGCGCCTCGATGGCTGCCTTTTCGGCATAGGCGTTTGAGGAGGAGTAATCACCGGACTCTATTGACTGTCGGGCGAGTTTTGCATTAACAATGGACTTGGAGAGAAGGTTGTATTTATAATCCCATCCTTTATAGCCTTTCGCCTCGTTAATAGCGGTTTCCGCCACGAGGATATTTTTGTAGAAGGCATCACTTGCTTTCTGGACGGAACGGGTTGCCACATCTTTGCCTTCGAGGTAATTGGCGCTCTCATATAGACCTCGGGCGGAATTGAGGAAGCGTTTTGCCTCATCCAGTTGTTCTGCAGCATATACAAGCGCCCCCGCCTCTTCCGCCTTGGCAATGGAGCTTTTGGCTTCATTCATTACCTGTTCGCACCAGAGACGTGCGGATTTGATAGATGCCGCCTGTGCCACGGTAGCTGCCTGGAGTGCGGTTTCGACGGCTGGCTTGAGGTTCTGGTTCTGGAGAGCCTTTTCCGCCTCGGCGAGGAGCGCCTGTGCTCGTTCAAGTTCGCCTTTCTGGAATTCACCGGTTCTGTTTTTCTGCGAATCGGCGATCTGCTTTCGCGCCAGGGTCATATTTTCCACTGCCTTCTGTGCAAGTTCCTGGGTGGTGATTTCCAGCTGGGCGCGCGCCTCGCCCGCCTTTCTGACCGCCTCCTTATATTTTTCCTCTCCAAGGAGAGACTTTGCCTGTTCGAGGAGTTTCCGGGTGTGGTCAAGTTCCTCTGGGACATACTGCCGCGCGCCATCAGTCTCGCGGCGAGTAATCTGTTCCGCCAGTTCCATGATGGCATTGTGCGCCACGACATGATATGTCTCATTCAGGGCATACTCACCAGTCCGTTTGACCTCACCGGCGAGTTCAATAGCCTTGCGGTATTTTCCCTCCTCCTGGCGGAGTTTGGCTATTCTCAGTGTGAGTTGCGCGCGGTTGATGATAGTGTCAAGTTCAGCGCGGATTGCCTGTTTTTTTCTTTCAAACTGGAGGTCGAGCCCCGTCAGGTTCAAATCGGGGCGGATGATGAATATGTCCTGTGTCTTATCGAAGACATTGCGTGCGATTTCCAGGGATTCGGAGGCATTGCGCATAGCGTCCAGAGCGTAATCGTTAAAGGATTCGCGTATTTTCTGTCCTTCGCGCAGTGCGGTGAGGCACAGATTTTCGGAATCTTCAAATTTTTCATTTTTGAATTGCTCCCGAGCGGAATTGAGACTTTGGTCCATTTCGAGGACATCATCATACTTTTTTTCCGAAAATTGCTTGATTATGGCATCGAAGGTATCATTGCAGGTCTTCAGGAGGTCTTTGGCGTAGATGGGTGCGCCCTTATTGACAGCCTCAGCGAGACCATCTTCAATCTTGGAAATCTGCTCCTGCGCCATTTTTCCTTTTGTGGCAGTGATGCCCTCTTCGCATTTGCGGATTGTGTCATTTGCCTGGTTGCGCGCCCCGAGGTAATCCCGTTCCACCTTGATCTTCTGCTCGATGCTGCGGAGCATATCCTGGGCGGTTACGACATATTCCTGGGCATATTCCATGGCGCCTATTGCCTTCATTTCATCGAATTTATTCTGGGCTGACATCTGTCTTTGTTTGGCTTCGATGAGGAGGCTTGCGAGGAGGGTTTCCACCTCGCGCATCTCCTTTTCGCTGAGGTCAATGGCGTCCACCCATTTATTTTTCCGCTGTTTTTCCTGAGCCCTGTCGTAGAAATCCTTAACCTTGTTATATCGCTGAAGGTCTATCTGGACACCATGGTTTCTGTTGGCGACATCGAGGGCATCTTTTGCCTCATTCAGGCGCTGTGCGGCGAGTTTGGATAGGGTGGCTTCAAGCACGTTTCTTGCGCGGTCAACAGAAGAGGAGGCACGCGTCAGCGCCGATTTATACTGCTTTTCCGCCATCAGGCGTTCTGTCTCCTCAATCTCCTTTTTTGCGGTGGCATAACTATCCGGCTCAAGGCGTAGGGCTTCTCTTCTTTCCGCCTCCTGCAGGAGCTTGCGTGCCTTGTTCAGAGATAGACCGGCTCTCTGTTTGGCGCAACCTGTTTGAGAGAATATGGCTGCTCCAAGTATGATAACCCATGCCCAGGCGCTGAGGCGTATGAGAGATTTCAACATGGACGAACGGTACTGACTCTCACGTTTCATGTTTGCTCACCTTTCCAGATGAATTGTGCCCTCAATGGCGGACGTATCCTGGTTCAGGCTTTGTTCCAC
>JAPLSR010000324.1 GCA_026398545.1 Candidatus Sumerlaeota bacterium
GGCTGGCTGGCAGGTTCGCTACGTGCCGAATGCCGTCATCATCCATCATGTCCAGAGAAAAAGCCTCGGGTTTAACCATTTGAGCTGGGAGCACCTGAAAAGTGGTCTCCGCTTCTGGTGGAAGCATTATGTTCGCGGGGAAAAAAAATAAAGAGCCTCAAGAAAACACACAAACCATGTAACAAATCATGTGAATATAAAAGGCGCTTTTCTTTCCCGTCTTAAGTGTTGTTCGTTTTGTTTTTCAACCGGACTCTCAACTTCTGCGCCTTTGCCATCTTCTTAGCCCAGTCCATCCTGTAAAGCGGGCAGGTGCTGTTTGACAGATGGAGCATGATATCCTTGTGAGCACAAAAACCCACACCCGGCTTGTCCGGAAATTCCTTGTAATAGACACAGTCGGTTAGTATGCATTTCATTCGAACCAATTTTTCCCTCCACAATAAGAAAATATCATATATATTTATGACAGAGAACAATATATAACAATTACATACAGATGTCATCCGACTTCAAACTAAAAATATTTATATAAACAATCTCGTCTCTTAGAAAGCAGGATCTCCCTTCTCCCGTGGCGGGGGATAGATAATGGCATCCAACTGGATACGGGCATTCATCGGTAGTCGCGCCACGCCGACAATGGTTCTTGCCGGCGGTTGAAAGTTGAAATAATTCCTATACACCTTTTCCATGCTCGGGAGGTCCTCCATTGCCACCACATAAACGGTGATTTTCAACACACTGCCAAGGGCGCCGCCAAGAAAATCGGTAATCTTTTGAAGGCTCTGGATGCATGCCTCCGTCTGAGCCGTTATCTCATTGCCTACCAGTTTGTTGGTCTTCGGGTCGATGGGAAGCTGCCCGGAGACATAAACCACATCTCCAAACTTTATTGCCTGGGATGCTTGGCCCAGTGCGGGGGACGCCCCCTCTATCACAAGGGGCACTTTCTGAAGATTCCTCTTTGCACTTTCGGATTGAGGAGAAATGCTCATGATTATTCACTCCTTATCAGTATTTTTTTTCACGGCAGGGGACGGATGGCTTGCGCCTGTTTTCCCCTCCAGATATCTTTTCATCCTGACACGGTCAGCCATCTCAGAACAGGTCACAAACTCAAGCCCCTTTGCCCGAATACGGTCAATAATCTCACGCACCACATCCACCTCTTTCTGTCCCCGGTCGTGCATCAGGATGATGGAACCGCCCTTAGCATCTTTTAATATTGTATTGACCATATCTTCCTTTGTCACACCCTTTTTATAATCATCGGTATCAAGCGACCAGAAAAAGATGTCCAGCCTCATCTCATATGCCACACGGGCAACATCCGCGCTGGATACGCCGTATGGGAAGCGGACAATCCTCGGGTCAACGCCGCAGGCGCTTTTTACCTCTTCCTGAGTCTTATTCAATTCCTCCCGAATCTGTGCGGGTGTGAATCTTCCCATGTTGGCATGACTGAAGGAGTGGTTGCCCACCTCGCAACCGGAGGCGATGATATCGCAGACAATATCGTGATATCTCCGGACATTTTCCCCCAGTAGAAAGAATGTGGCGGGGACCTTTTTTTCTCTCAGAATCCCGAGGATGGCACGGGTATAGCGGGGATTGGGACCGTCATCAAACGTCAGGGCGATACAATGAGAATCGGGCAGACCGTTATAAAAATAGCGCGCCTTCCGCGCAGGAAAGTCAAAACTGGGACTCTTCTCTGCAAAATCCATCTGGCGCAGTGTTTCAGAGGTTATATGGGTGGGAAGGGCAGACCATGCCAGTCCGGAAGGAATGGGAATCGGACTCCTGCTCTCCCTACCCTCACCGGAGCGGTTTTTCGCCGCCTCTGATTCCGCCGCCGCAACCAAAATGAGAAAAAACATCAATCCCGATAGGAACAACCGCCGAGCCACATCCCACCTCCGCAGTGCATTGAATACTCAGGAAACTTAAAACATCTCATGCCGCCGCTCCACGAATCGCTCTCACCCTTCAGGCTTCTCTTCACTATTATCAGAAGGCTGTGTCTCCAGTGCAGGGGCGGCGTCCGCTGTGGCTCCAGTCCCCTCCCCCGGTTTCTTTTCCTCAATGCGCGCCTTCTTGCCGCGAAGCCCGCGCAGATAATAAAGTTTGGCGCGGCGGACCTTGCCCCTGCGCATCACAGTGATGGACTCCACACTGGGAGAATGAAGCGGAAAAACACGCTCCATGCCCACACCATAGGAAACGCGGCGGACGGTGAATGTCTCTCGGAGACCATCCCCGCTCCTCCTTATGCAGATGCCTTCAAAATTCTGGATGCGCTCCTTATCGCCCTCCTTGATACGCACCGCGACGCGAAGATTGTCTCCAGGGTGAAAATTGGGAATACTCTCCTTTGGTTTCAGGTGAGCTATCTCAAATTCCTTCACCTTCTTATTCATTTTTTATCTCCTCCTGTCTTGATAAGTACCCCAAAAACTCATTGCAAAGCAAATCCACATGCCGATTAGCATTAAGCGGTCGCTTACGCGCCATAGCTTCAGCGACGGAGCGGGGATGAATTTTGCTCCATGTCCCTCCCCAGGAGGCGGTCAAGAATAATCGCAACCGCCGAGCGGACAGAGAGATGATTATATGTCCCCGGTCCCTCAATCGGCTCCAGCATATAGTCAAAATCCATAATAAGCGATGGGTGGAGTCCCCAGCCTGTCCCGAAAACAAGGCAGAAATGCTCCTCGCCCTTTTCAATATTCTCGCGGAGCGCCTTAAAACTGATGGTATTGGGATACCGCCTTGCGGATGTCCCAACAAAAAGTGGCGGATGCCCCGTGCGCCGCTCCACATCACCTACCACCTCGGATAAGTCATCCAGAATCACTGCCAGCTCCAGCGCCGTTCGCCGCGATGGGTTATACTCGGAACCAAATCCCTCGCGCCAGTGCCGGATAATCCGTTCCGCAAACGCCTTCTGGGACGGCATGGGGTTCTGGATGTAAAATCGCTCCAACCCATACGTGCAGGCTGTGCGCGCAATATCATGGATGTCAAAGTTCGTGATAGAGGTGGCGGAGATGTCCCCCTTCTTATCCTTCACAGGGTAATGAACAAGTGCAATACTGACGGACATCTATCATCACCACCACAAACTCAATTGACAATTAACAATTGACAATGGATAATGGGTTTGAGCACCCGTAATGTGACCTCTCATGCCTTAGACAATCGGGCGGTCATTCCTTCCTGTCATCACCGGAGGCAATCTCCCTTTTCAGCTCCTCCAGCAAGCGGCGATCTTTATCTGAAAGCGGCGCCTTTTCTAAGAGGTCAGGGCGAAACTTTAGTGTCCGGGCAAGCGCCTGACGGCGGCGCCATTCATCAATATTCTTATGGTGACCTGAGAGCAGAATCTCAGGGGCGCTCTCACCCTCGAACACCTCCGGTCTGGTATAATGCGGATAATCCAGAATGCCTGTGTAAAAGGAGTCATTCCTGAATGACTCCTCATTTCCCAGGACGCCCGGAATCATCCGCGCCACGGCATCAAGAACGACGAGAGCCGGCGTCTCGCCACCCGTCAGGACGTAATCCCCGATGGAGAGTTCCTCATCCACATAATGAAGCCGCACCCGCTCATCAATCCCCTCATAATGCCCGCAAAGGAGGACAAGGCGCTCTTTTTGCGCCAGATGGCGTGCGCACTCCTGGTTGAAAAGACTCCCCTGCGGCGTGAGATAGATGATATGTGGAACCGGCGGCGTCTCCTTCAACTCACTCAGGGCGCGGACGATTGGCTCCGGCTTCATCACCATCCCCGCACCGCCGCCATACGGATAATCATCTGTCACATGATGGCGGTCAGTGGTGAAGTCGCGGATGTTGATAATACGGATACTGATGAGTCCCTTCTCCCGCGCACGGCTGAGCATGCTCTCGGACAGAGGTCCCTCAAAAAATCCGGGGAAAAGCGTCAGGATGTCAAACTGCACCATACATCTACCTTCGCATAAAGCTTCGGCAGACTATCACGCACAGACCCTTTGCCAATTGAGAATTGACAATTGTCTTCTCTCAATGTAATCATTGATTATTGACAACTATGGATAATAATCAACAGGTGATGTTATCACTTTTCCATTGTCCATCGTCCATTGCCACAGGTTTTCAGCCGGTTTCTACTCACCATCCCCCGCCCCCTGACCGACTTCATTTAAGTTCTCAAGTCCTTCCGGCAGGGAGACACGTATCACCCTTTTATCTAAGTCAATGGAGCGGATACAGGCATTGACAAAGGGGACAAGAAATGTCTTTCCGCCACCTTTTTCTATCTCAAGGAGAATATTGTCAGCAAGGGTCATCACGTCCGAGACATTCCCGATGAAACGTCCGCCAGAGGCGTCCCTGACCTCGAGACTTATCAACTGGTCATGGTAATATTCCCCTTCGGACGATGGGGGTCTATCCTCCCGTGGAATCTGGAGCTCTGCGCCCCGGAGGGATTCCGCCGCGCCCATGTCATCAATCCCCCTGAACTTGACAATCATGAATCCCTTATGGGGCCAGGTGTCCTCAACGGTGACGGGGCGCGGGCGCATGTCAACAGGACCGGCAAGATGGAGCCTTTTTCCAAGAAAGGCGAGGAAATCCTCTGCGGATTCGGTTTCCATCTTAATGCGCACCTCACCCTTGTTACCCTGCGGGCGGAGGATGCGGCCAAAACTGATAAAGTCGGACTCCACTTATTCTTCCAGGATTTGAAGCAGGGATTTCTTTTTGAGCTTGGTTGCCGCGGCGGAAAGGATTTTCCGTATTGCCTTGGCTGTCTGCCCCCCCTTACCAATCACCTTCCCCACATCATCCTTTGCCACCCTCAACTCAATAATAATACTATTTGTCCCTTCAATAGACTTCACACGCACCTCTTCAGGATGGTCCACCAGTGCTTCCGCTATGAATTTCACGAGATCTTCCATCATTTCTCTCCTTCCGTAGCTTGTATAGTGGCTCAGAATCACAACAGGATATAATACAAGAGAACTATGTCAAAACCCGAAACCCGTGTGTTCGGGACGGGAGCCGTCACTGGGATATCTGCTGTTCCTGGACCTGTGCTTGAGGCTTGACAAAAAGCCGCTTCCGGTCTTCATGAAACTTTTTCATGATTCCCAGCCTGGAGAAAATGGAGCGAACGGTCTCAGAGGGGCGGGCGCCCTTATGCATCCAGGAAAGCGCCTTCTCCTCATCGACCTTTAACTTATCCTCATCCTTCTTATTCAGCGGATGATAGTACCCAAGGATATCGAGGAAGCGCCCATCGCGCTTCATCCGCGAATCAACCACCACCACGCGGAAAAAAGGTGCCTTCTTGCGTCCCACCCTTGTCAGACGAATCTTCACGGACATCCAATCACCCCCTTTCGTCAATTGAGAATTGTCAATTGCCTCAACGTTTTTTCTTCTTTTTTACCTTTAGCTGGTGTTTTTTCTGCGCCTTTTCAAACTTGTGATCTGCCTTGGCTTCCTCCTTTCGCTTCTTTTTAAAGGGATTCAACCGGCTTACCAGCCCCGAAGCGCCCATCATCCTCTGCATCATCTTTTTTGCCTCATCAAACTGGCGCACTAAGGCATTGACATCCTGAAGGGTCGTCCCGCTTCCCTTTGCGATTCTCTGACGACGGCCGCCTGTCAAAATCTCCGGGTGCACCCGCTCATCCGGCGTCATGGAGAGGATGATTGCCTCCAACCGCCCGAACTCCTTTTCATCAAAATCCATATCCTTAACCTGTCGTCCCAGTCCGGGAATCATGGACATCAGGTCCTTCAGTGAGCCCATCTTCTTCACCTGCCTCATCTGGTCCAGAAAGTCCTGGAAGGTGAAGGTCTGGCGAAGGAGCTTTTTCTGCATCTCCTGCGCCTTCTTCTCATCAAACGCCTCCTGCGCCTTTTCCACAAGTGTGACCACATCGCCCATGCCCAGGATGCGGGATGCCATGCGGTCGGGATGGAAAATCTCAAGGTCGGTGAGTTTCTCGCCAATGCTTGAGAAAATTATCGGCTTGCCGGTGACTGAACGGATAGAGAGCGCCGCACCGCCGCGGGCATCCCCATCCAATTTTGTCAGGCAGACGGCGTCAATCCCCACCTGCGAATCAAAGGCGGAGGCGCTCTTTACCGCATCCTGCCCGGTCATGGCGTCTGCCACAAGAAATGTATAATCAGGCTTCAGAAACCCTTTCAGAGCCACCAGTTCATCCATGAGGACCTCATTGATGTGGAGACGACCCGCCGTGTCCAGAATCGCCACGTTGTATCCCTCATGTTCGGCAAAATCCATCGCCTCACGGGCAATATCCAGAGGTTTTGCCTGACCCTTTTCAAAGACCGGCACCCCCGCCTGCTCACCAATGACCTTTAGCTGATGAACGGCGGCGGGGCGATAGACATCACAGGCGACAAGAAGTGGCTTCCAGCCCTTTTTTAAACAGAAACGCCCAAGTTTGCCCGCAAATGTCGTCTTGCCGGAACCCTGCAATCCAAGGAGCATCACCCTGTTCACCTTGCTCTGGTGGAGCTCAAAATCCTGTGCCTGCCCCCCCATCATCTCCACTAAGGCATCATGCACAATCTTAACAAACTGCTGACCCGGCGTGATGCTCGTCAGAACCTCTTTGCCCACGGCGCGCTCTGTGACATTATGTGTGAAGTCCTTGACAACCTTGAAATTGACATCCGCCTCAAGCAGGGCAAGCCTGACCTCCTTCATTGCATCACGGATGTTGGATTCCGTGATGGTCGCCTCACCACGCAGTCTCTTAAAGATGCGCTCAAATCTCTCGCCCAGGGTGTCAAACATATCCAGTCTTCCCTCTTAAGCACTCCTGCCCTTCATTGCGCCCATCCCTGCGCTCATTCCTCTTTCAAGCCGGAGGGAACAACGTCCCCTCACTCTTCCTTACCGGCGGATAACCCCTTCTCTAAGATAGAGATAGCCTTTGAAATCTCACCCACAATCCAGTCCACATTGTAAATGATACGCTGTTTTTTCACACGGGTGCGAATATGGGTGAGGTTATTCAGGAGGGATTGAAGGTCGATTGCCGGGGTGGCGGATACGGGAATTGGGGGACTTTCCGCCTTTGTATCATCCCCACCCTGCTTCAACTTTGCCACAATCCCAAGTGTGCCTTCAAATTTTTCCAGGTTGGCAATTGCGTGCTTCACGGCGTCATAGATTGCCTGGCGTGAGACATGAAACTGCTCTGCAATCTCCCCGAAGGAGAGGTCTTCACCGAAGTGAAGCACGACAAACCGCTTTTGCTTTTCCGTGAGCAGGTCGCCATAGATATCCATGAGCAGATTAACGCGTTCCACCCGCGGGATAATTTTTTCCGACAATCTTGCCATAGGAAAACCCCCGAAAGGTGTGTCATATAAAAAATCTTTACACACAAACGGAGTCATTTCATAAGGATGTCAGTATGATGGTGTCAAGGATAAAAAAACCTCCTCTCAGAAGAGAGGAGGTCTTGAGAAACTCAATAGAATGCAAATTATTCGTAAATAGTCCAGTTCTTGACCGCCAGAGAGCCGAAGACAATCTCAAAATTCTGAGAAGTGGGAGCAACGACGGCAACATTGGTGGTGCCGCCGGGTCCGACGCAACGCACCATCTCACTGCCGCGGTCATCCCAGAAAATATTTCCCGCAATGTCAGCCATGATACCAACCCCGTAGAAGCTGAAGTAGGGTGCGACGGTTCCATAGAAAGCATAGACTCGGTCGCCGGTTGTCAACTGCTTTTGATTGATGGTGGTAGATTTACTGCCTAACAGATATATACCGCGAAGTGAACCATCATTGGCAGGAGGTCCACCTTCATTCAAAACGGCTGCATAAACATTTCCATCCGGAGCGATAGCAACACCTTCGGCATTGGAAGCGCCGGTCGGGAATGTAACTATCCATTGGGCATTGGCAGTAGTTAATGAATTTGCCGTTGCAGACTGAACATCGGCTGCGCTCCAACGATAAACAACGCAACCTTCGCCTGTGGCCATGGTTGTATCATAACGGACTGAATAGTACATATTGCCATTCGAATCAAAATCAACGCCTTTGCTGTAAAAGGTAGAAACCGATGTGCCAATGACGTTGATGGGGGAAGCCAGGAGATTATTGCTGGCATCAAGTGCGCATTTATAGACCGTTGATGACCCCAGGGTGACATAAGCATATTTGTTGGCACCCTCTCTACGAACAGAGATATCTCTGGCATTTGCCATCTCAGTAATCGCACCACCGGTTTTATCCTGAAGTGTGATATCATTCCACTTGCCATACATGACTCTAAAATTGCTTGTATCCTGACCGCAAACCCAGACATAATCAGTGTCATCCGGGTCAAAGCAGTTGCCCCAAAGCGCTGTAGCAACCGCAGCGGTTCCGGGGAAGTTTAGCCAGGTGGTCTGGCCATTTCCACCATCATAGCAGCTCAGGTCAGGATTGAAAACCACGTGGCCATCAATTCTTGGGATGCTATAAGATGTAGAGACCAGGATATAACCGAAATTTTCCTTATTGGTGTCTGTCTGAATCAGAAATTCCATTGGGGAGAAACCATCCCAGATGGTTTGATAGATGGTAGCGTAGGCAGGTGGGACATAATTTCCAACGGAGCTATTGGAGGCGATTTCAGTCCAGCCGGCAGGCTTGGTGGCGGAAAGGGAAATCTTGACCCTGTAATTGCCGGGGGGAACCTGCGCGCCGGAGGCATTGTTAACGGTGCCGTTCCATACTGCGGAATTGACTCCTATGGTGGCAGTTCCGGTAAAGGTCGCAACCACACTGCTGTCAGAGACCTTGATGATGTTAATGGTGGCTGTCCCGCCAGCCTCATTGATAAAGTAATTGATAGTCAGATTTCCCCCCTGGGACATCTGAATCTTATCGCCACTGATTCGTGAAGCATAAGGGGCAGATATCGCCGCACTCGCAATTGCAAGTATCATGATAGTAAAAATAAATCTTTTCATAATTCATACTCCCTTCGTTCCTGCAAATAATGAACATTCAAGACTGACCAAATAACAGTTTTGATTTTCACCCCTCCTCTCTTATTAATTTACCTTTTTCATAACCTGCCATTATTTGCGTGTCAATAATAAATTGGGGGTAAAACAGAGAATTTATGCGCCGTTTGCCCTTATCACGATTTTGAGAGATATACCGTTCAAGACCCCGCTTATTGGAATAAGAATGTTTCGCGCAGTCATTCATAAAAACGCATTTTCACACATGATAATGAAAAATCAGCCACGGAATTTCACAGCGCTGTGGAGTCTCAACCGAAAATACCTTATCTCCACAAATTCTCAAATTCTTAAATACTCAGATTCTCAAATTCTCAGATTCTCAAATTCTGAAATCATCCCTTCACGGCGCCAAGGCTGATGCCGCTGATAAAGTAACGCTGCATGAAAAGGAAGAGAATGATAACCGGCGAGATGGCAATCACAGACCCCGCCGCCAGATACTGCGTCTTGTCAATGAATGCGCCGGAGAGTTTTGCAATTGCCACAGGCAAGGTGTAAAGTTCCTCCCTGTCAATGACGATGAGAGGCCAGAGAAAACTGCTCCAGTTGCCCACGAAGGTGAAGATTGCGAGTGTGGCAATGGCAGGTTTGGTGAGAGGAAACATGATGCGCCACCAGATGGCAAATTCCCCCGCGCCGTCAATCCGCGCCGCCTCCTCAAGGTCGCCCGGAATTGTGTGGTAATATTGCTTTATGAGATAAATCCCGAAGGCGCCGACAGATGCCGGAAGGACAATTCCTGCAAGATTGTTCGCCAGACCCAGCTTCAGGCAGGTGAGAAACAGCGGAATCATGTAAAGCTGGAATGGAATCATCATTGTGGACAGGAGCAGGAAAAAAACGAGGTCGCGTCCGGGGAATTTCAGCCGCGCCAGCGGATATGCCGCAAGAGATGCGAGGAAGACGTTCAGGGTGAGCGATGCTACGGCAACAATGACGCTGTTCACAAACGGTCGCCAGAGTTCAAATTTCCGCCAGGTATCCACAAAGTTCATGAATGTCGGTTTTTCCGGTATCAGGCGCAGGGAATAAATATTCCCGCTCCCCCTGAGGGCGATAGAGACCAGCCAGAAGAATGGACCCACGAAAACAATAATCAGTGCGCAAAGCAAAATATATTTAACTGCCAACTTCGCTATTGCAAGCACAGTGCCGCCTTCTCTCTTCTCCCTTTCTCTGCTCATCCCACTCATATCAATCAACGTTCCCCTGTGATATGGAATCTGCCCATCATTCGGACGTTAAAAAATGTAAATATGAATATTATGCAGAAAAGGACAACGCCCATGGCGCAGGCATACCCCATCTCCTGGTCGCCACGAATGCCGGTGTCATAAATATAAAAGACCAGTGTGGAGGTGTTTAACCGCCCCAGCGTCATCACATAAATCTCCTCAAACACCTGCAGGGCGCTGATGGAGGAGATTATCGCCACGAGTGTGATGGAGGGCCAGAGCATCGGGATTTTCACATAAAAAAGGGTCTGGCGAGGCTTGCAGCCGTCAATCATTGCCGCCTCAAGGAGTTCCGGCGGGATGGAGCGCAGACCCGCAATGAAGATGACCATATAGTAGCCAAGTCCCTTCCAGATGGTGACCGTCATGATGGTGAAGAGCGCAAGGCGGGGGCTCGTGAGCCAGTGTATCTTTTCCCTGAGAAGCCCGTATTTCAAGAGGAGGGCGTTTAAGATGCCATTGTCTGTGTCAAATATTTGTTTCCAGACGAGCGCCACAACCACCATCATGGTGACAACAGGTATATAATAACAGGCGCGGAAAAAATTCACAAAGGGGATTCTGGGCTCCACAAGGAGGGAGAGTGCCAGTGAGAGAATGATGATGACGGGCACGACGAGCAGGTAGAGAAAGGAGTTCCTCAGTGCATGCCAGAATTCTGAGTCAGTGGCAAGGCGAATGAAATTTGCCAGACCGACGAAGTGATTTTCCGGTGAAAGCGGGCTATAGTCCCAGAGGGAGAGGAGAAATGCCCTCACCATGGGATAGAAGAGGAACGTCCCAAGAATAACCAGTGTAGGAAGGAGAAAAAGATAGGCAAGCCCAACCTGGCGCAGCCTATTCCCTGAGAATTTCATTCCACTTGTCCTCGGCTTGCTTGATGCCCTCTTCAGGCGTCATCTGTCCCAGTCCCACCTTCTCAGTGATATTGTCCATTATCTTGAAGAGCTTAGCGGAGTGTTCCTGGGGAAAGCGCACCACGACGCCCTTTTTTACCTGCGCCGCGGCGTATTTCCGCGCAAGACCCATGGGTGTATCTTCAACATCAGTGAAATAAGGGTCCTCCGCCGCCTTGATAACGGATGGAATGATGGGAACGATTTTGCAGAAGTTGAGCTGGTTTTCACCATTGGTCACAAACTGGGCGAATTCAGCCGCCAGCTTCGGATGACGGCTCTTCCGGGCAATAGAGAGAAGCTGGACATCAATGGTGCAGGACTCGCGGTCTTTCCAGTGGATTCGGGTACGTACCAGTGTTCTTGATTAGACGTCCGGAGAATCCGATTTTTCGATTTTTAGAAATTTGGCGCCGCTGTTGAAGATGGCGAGTTTGCCGCTTTTGTAAAGTTCAATGGGACGGCGGTGCATGGCGGTGAGGGATTCACTGGGAACGAGTCCCTCCCTGTAAAAATCTATCCAGTATTTAAAGACCTTTACCG
>JAPLSR010000343.1 GCA_026398545.1 Candidatus Sumerlaeota bacterium
AGCGCCCCTCAAAGCAAATTATTTAATCCCTATCCATGGAATAGAAAGGACCTTTATTATTATTGCCATTATTACATCAGTAGTATCTCTTTTTGCTGCCTGGATGATAAGAAATCCCCCTGATGGATGGGCACCCGCTGGGTGGGAACCTGGTGCAGGAACAAGGAAGGCAACAAAGATAAGGCAGGAGTCTTCCCCAAGGGAGGTCCTTAAGAGCCCCATATTCTGGATTCTATGGCTCACATTCGTATTAGTAGTCGCTGGAGGATTGATTTGCATCGGGCTTATCCCATCTTATGGGAAATTAGTCGTTGGGTTGACAGCCGTAGAGGCCGCGATTGCGATGTCCGTTTTTGCCGCATTCAATGGCTTTGGCAGACCCATGGCTGGACTTTTAGCGGATAGATTGGGAGCAGTATGGGTTATGATTATTACCTATACTGTTCAAGCAGCAACATTTCTCTTATTTCCGGTCTTTGCAGTAACCCAGTCAACATTATACATTGCCGCGGCACTACTGGGCTGGGGCTATGCCGTTATTCTGGCACTCTTCCCCACATTGACGTCTCTTTGTTTTGGCGCCAGGAATCTGGGGGTCAACTATGGATTAGTGTTTTCCGCCTTTGGAGTTGCCGCCCTTGCGCCGACAATAGGTTCATGGATATTTGATGTTACAGGAAGCTTTTCTCTGGTATTTGTTTCCGTAGGGGTAATGACTGGAATCGGTTTGTTTTTATGTGTAGTTCTCAAAAAAAAGTACGCACTGGTATAGGATTATAGATTGATGAAAGACAGGAAGTTTGTGCTCAGATTTTGTTTTCGCGGATTTCTGTAATTTGCCGGGCAAAGTGATCTTAGAGAGAAATTATGGGGACATTTTCCAATAAATCAGAGAAATTTTAAGCGTCGAGTCACATAATTACTGGATTTTTTTGCGTCTTCGTGTCTTGGTGGTTTGATATTCGGCGGGGCTGTTCCCTATTTTTTTTGAACTGATTCATTTTGTTGTTGCCTGGAAATGCCATCTGGCAATATCTGAAGTGTTAATAAAGCATTACTTTCATATAAGGGAAGGATAAGCGGATGTTTTCAATCGCTGATTGGCTTATTATTGCGGCATATCTTGTTATCTCACTGGTTTTGGGGATAATATGTATGAAACGGGGAAGGGCGTCTTCGGAGCAATATTTTAAATCCGGCGGCGGGACAACATGGTGGTTGCTGGGGACATCCATTGTAGCGACCACTTTTGCCGCCGACACACCGCTCGCTCTCTCCGGCATGGTGGTAACTTCCGGCATTTCTCAAAATTGGTATTGGTGGAGTGCGGTTCCGCAAACGATTCTTGTTGTATTTTTCTTTGCGGCTCTCTGGAAGAGGGCAAATCCGCTTACCGATATGGAATTTGTCAACATGCGATATTCGGGAAAATCCGCATCATTTCTGCGCGGTTTCAAGGCTCTCTATTTTGCATTTCCATTCAACTGCCTGATAATGGGCTGGGTCAACCTCGCAATGGCAAGTGTGATTAATCTTACCTTTCCAAAATTCCCGCGATTGCCTTTCCTCGATAAATTCATCCTTTATATTTTTATGATTACACCGCTTTCATCCAATGTTAATAATAATGTCAGGGAGGCATATTTCAGAGGGAAAATTGAGCCGCTTGCCATTGCAGACCATTACAATCTGAATACATATAATAATATATGGACCTTTGCTGAATACCGTTCAAAGGTGTTTGAGAAAAATCCGCAGGCGATGCTTAAAAGGCTTGGTCTGGCAGATAATCTTACCACCCGCTCTCTAAAAGGTTTTTATGGCATCAGTGATAACCTTTATAAAGGTGGTCAGTTTCCTGAAGCTCCGGAGACAATAGCCGCCAATAAAGAAGGCAAAACAAGTGAAGTCAGACCTGTCAGACTTTCCGACGGCTCGCTTATCGAATACACAGAGCTGCAGGGACTTTCCGACAGGGCGCTTGATGTTGGCAAACAGATTCTGGTTGAAGAAAATCGAAGTGTGAAAATTGAAAAACCCCTGCTTGCGGGCGTAACAACCCCGCAGCTTCTCAATGACATCCACTCAATCTCTTCAGGCGTTAATCAATACAAGGTTTTAATCCTGTTATTTATAATAACAGTCTGTTACACTGCTATCAGCGGACTCTGGGGCGTTATGATAACGGATTTCTTCCAGTTCTGGCTGGCAATGTTCGGGTGTGTCATGCTTGCAATATTTGCCGTTCACAGCTGCGGCGGGATGCAAAACCTCTTTTCAAGAATGGTGGGAATCTACGGACTTGAGAAATCGAGGGCGATGGTCAGCGTCATCCCGACTGCAAAGGCACACGGGCTTGGCTTGATGTCAATTGGTGAATTTTTGATTTATATTCTTATTGCCTGGTGGGCGGTTGGATTTACAGACGGCGGGCTTTATGCGGCACAGCGGATGCTCTCCGCAAAGGATGAACGGCACGCAGCCCTCGGCTATTTATGGTATGCAATTGCCAATTACGCTATCAGAATGTGGCCCTGGCTGGTAGTCGGTTTTGCGGCGGCTGTTTTATTTCCCTATGCAGCTTACCCCAATGGAGACCTGCCCGGAACTGCCATGGCGGAAATGGGTTATATAAGAGTTATGCTGAGGCTTCTTGGGACGGGCTGGCTTGGGCTGCTTATCGCCACATTCCTTGCCGCTTACATGTCCACTATCAGCACGCAGATAAATCTTGGCGCCTCCTACCTGCTGAATGATTTTTATCGTCCATTTATAAAAAAAGGCGCTGATGACAAACATTATGTCCGCATGGGAACATACTGCTCTATAATTATGGCTTTCTGCGGAATAGTAGTTTGTCTCTTTCTCGACAACATCAAGGATGCGTGGTTTTTGCTCAGCTCTATAATTTCCGGTATCGGATTAATAAACATCCTCCGCTGGTATTGGAGCCGGATAAACGCCTGGTCGGAAATAAGTTGTTTTGTAATGATTATTTTCGATACGGTGGCTTTAAGATGGTTCGAGCTGAGATATAACATCTCGATTCCATTTCCATACAATCTCTTAATAATTGCCCCCACATCTGTGATGTTTGCTCTGATAGTGACAATGTTTACAAATCCGGTAGATAAAGAAAAACTGATTGAGTTCTGTAAAAAAGTCCAGCCGGGCGGTCCCGGATGGAGAGAAATCGAAGACGAAATCCGCAAAGAAGACCCCAATTTCAAATCTAAAACCCCGCTCACTCGTAAAAATTTCATTAATTGGGTGTTGGCTACAATAAGTGTTTACTGCTGGCTGTTCGGCATAGGCAAATTAATAGTGGGCGACACGCTTTATCCAAACGCAATCATCAGCAATCGCCTGATGGGTGTAATACTCATAATAATAGGCGCTATCACCGCCTATATAGTCGCCAGGTCCTTCACTCCAAGAAAATGGGCGGAGCACTAATTGGACTCCCTTATCTGAAGGATTTCCGAGATAGCCCGGCTTTTCTCGAGGTTGAGCGGCTTGGGCTTGTGGTTTTCCAGTATATCTTTCACTTTTTCACGGATTCTCTGACCGAGACTTTTGCTTCCTTTTTTTGCCCAGGCTTCATAACTTCCTCTGTCTATCAATTCAGAATCCCACAACTCCCTGAAATAATCAAATGTATGACTGTGCGTCAGAAACTCGCCCCCCGGACCGACCTCCTGAATAACATCAATTGCCAGATGTTCAGGGTCTGCGTTGACTCCTCTTAAAATTCTTCTCAGCATTCCTATAATCTCGTTAGTGAGGACAATCAGCTCAAAAGATGTGGTCATTCCGCTTTCAAGACAGCCGATGCCGTGAATGAGATTTGCCCCGCCAAGAGCCTGGAAGGCGCACGACAGAGCCGCGGTGATTGTCGCCTGCTCATCCGGAATTTTGGAATCAGTGGCGGCAGCCATGCCCCATGTTGGTAATTTGATGAATTCCCGCAGGTCAAACAAGGCTGTGCTCATGAGTTGCAGTTCCGGAGCATCAAACGATATCGCCGCCGTTTTCATGTTCAACACAATAGGGATTCCGATGGTAATCATGGGAGTTCCCTCATTTATGAGTTGACCAATCACGATTGCGCTGAGGCATTCAGCGAGACACAAGACCATGGTCCCTTCGGCAGTGACCGGCGCCGACGCCCCGCTCATCGGCGCTGTCGTGCATATTACCGGAATCCGGTTTTCAGCGCAGAATCTGAGTTTCTCACAAACTTCTCTGTTATAAGTCAGGGGGCTGATAGGTTGAGGGTATGAAATCACAAAAGGTTTATCACGCAACTCCATTTCCCCTCCGGCGGCGATTGCGGCTATTTTAATTATGTCACGCTGATTTTCAGGTGTATAGGAAGTAAAAATGATGGGTTTATGCGTATTCATCATCATTGCGTGGAACTGATGTATATCAGATGTGGAGGGAGACTTATCAGATGCCACACCGGTCGGCATAACAAAATCCAGGTTTGATAATGCATCGCATAGAATGCCCGCCTTCTCTATGTCAGTCTTCAGAAATGGTCTTCTTTGTCCGGTGAATGGGTCCAGAATATTGGGACAGTCAGTCCCATTGCCAAAGTAGCAATTCGAACCCGATAGCCGCATTGCCGGCTCACCGTCTCTCGTATAAATTTGGATCTCCTTGGGGGCTGATTCAAGGGCATGCTCAACAAGCTTGGAGGGGATATAAGCCCGATTTCCATCAATTCGCGCCCCGGCATCCCCCAGAATGTTCAAGGTTTTTTTATCATATATATTTATCCCTGTCCGTTGCAGAACTTCGAGGGCTGATGAGAATATTTTCTCGCGGTCTTCAGTTGGCAAAGTAATCAAATGGGGTGTTTTCCCCGTTTCGCGCTTATCTGACATTTCAATCCACCGCCTTATTTAAATTCATTGAATCTTTTCTTTGACATTAAGAAGCGGAATTGATAAAAATAAAAATAATGAAACAAAGAGAAATTTTTAATTATAAATTTTTATCAATAATATCAATAATATTTTTATGTCTCGGCATATTATCAGTAATATTCAT
>JAPLSR010000215.1 GCA_026398545.1 Candidatus Sumerlaeota bacterium
CAATCAACTCAATAGTGCGGTTCAAATCCATTCCGTAGAATAAATAATCTTCCGCATTTTTCTGCAGTTCTTTAATGGCGGGGAGGCAAGACTTGTCCCCAAGCGCCAGAAGTCCTTTCAGGATGACACTGCGTGTGACATTGTAAGATGCATCAACACGGTATGCGCCGTTCGGAGCTGGCGTTGTTCTTTCAGGTTTGTTGGATACAAGGGCGTCGGAAAGGACGTCCACCGATTTTTTTCCACCAAGAACGGTGAGAACCCAGACTGCATTTATGCGAATCTCCTCATTTTTATCCTTCAATGCGGCTGTCACATCCTTCCTTGTGCCCTCATCGCCGAGGATGCCCAGCCCCGTGGCAGAGGCGAGGCGTTCTGTGCCGCTGAGGTTCTTATAAGAATCGGTCAGGGCTGCAATCGTCGCCTTATCTTTGAAACGCCCCAGTGAGAGGGCAATGAGGGTCAGTTCGTATTCATCTCTGGTATTATTTCTCAGCCAGAGGAGCGGTTCAACAAGTTCGCGTCGCGGCTCCGGCGGAAATAGTTCATCCAGCGAGGGCTTTTGTTTTCGGTCTCTTATCCACCAATGGTATTCCGCGTGGAGCGAATTATAGACATCGGAATAATAATAAAGGCGTTCCAGCGCGACAGGACGAAGCGCTGGGTCTTCCGAGGTGAGTCCATCCGTAAGATTCCAGACCATATATTTCGTGTTTTTATTTTTTATTCCTTGTTGGGCACTTGTAACATAATAAGGCTCTGCCCAATTAGAACCTATCACGCGACTCGTCTCTCTGTTTTTGACCAGCCCGATGGAAAAGGAAGAAACCTTTCCGAGGGCATCATTGTGCCCGAAGTTGAGTGTATAGTCCCTGACAAGAAGACTGGGACCCACAACAACCTCGGTTGTAAGGTTGTCGGCGCCGAGGAGAGCCCCCTTCTCATCATATAATGCGCCGGTAATTGTGATGGGGAATGCCGTTAAATGGGCATCAGAAATGAACCGGCAGTGCCCGATAAGTTCGCCACTCTCATTCATGGTGAAGAGCGCCTCATTCACGACATTGTGATAATTTTGTTCGCCGGCGTCTGCGGCAATGGGTATCTTCTTTCCAATGCGGAAGGGATAGACAGCCAACTCCATTTTTCCCTTTGTGCCGCCGGTTGCCAAAAGGAGGTCTTTTGCCTCCGCAATCTGCGCCAGAGCCTCTTCATTCAATCGTGATGGCTCATTGATGCGCAAATCGAGAATTTCGCCGCGGCTTTTATTATTATCTTTAAACCAGGAGACCGACTCTTTCAAGAGCCAGTGTTTCCCGCCGGCAAGCTGGAAGGTGTACTCACATGTAAAATAATTTTTGCACGCGATCCGGATTTTCAGCGGCGCCCACTGACCCGGCGTGACCTCCTTGTAATCTGTGTAGTCAATCTCGAAGACCTTGCCATCTTTGGCGTTGAGGGTCTCATGGAGTGGGATATGGCGGTCGTTATCAATATGGAACACCTCGCTTATCGGATAGATGTGGTGCACGTAAGACCATGATGTGAAGCCGAACATGGTTCCACAACCAAGAACGGCATCTCTCATATTGGACACCTCAATCACCTTGCATCTGCGCCCGGCGTATTTTTCATCATTCAGGAGTGCGATATTGGCATATGGGATTTGCTCGGCGTAAGTAAAGATTGGGAGGTCGAACTGGACGCCCATAAGGGCGTAACGGCGGATTTTTTCACCGCCTGCAGGACGTCTGTGTTTGTCTCTATCCGTGCGGGGTGTGGCAAATTTCTCCCCGCGCTTCGATATGTAATAATCATTATTAGAGAGGACGATTTTACGGTTTCCGAGGTCATTGGGAAGTTTGCCTTTTCCATCGCGCGTGATTTCCATGATGGCAACCCCCTGACTGTCCACATAGCATGCCTCATCCACATCCTCACGGATTGTGCGGTGAGTATATTGAATGGAGTTGATGCCTTCAAGTTTTCCCTCGAGCCATGGTTTGTTATGGTCAAGCATATCTGTGATGAGCGCCTTTCGCGCCGCCTTTTCATCCACCTCTTTCGAGATGCGCTCTTCTATTACTTTATCATTCAGGACGATATTGCTCACATGAGCCGTTGATGTCAGGTTCCCATCAAGTCTATATTCCGAGGAATCAAGAATCCAGAGTCCCTCATTCAGCCATCGAAACCGCATATTAAAGACCATATCCCCATTGTTGATGTCTATCTTTTGCGGAACCCAGCGACCGGTTTTAACCTCAAGCCAGTCAGAAAAGGCAAACTCTGTTGCGCCGCTGTTCTCTTTGATAGGAAGGAGGTTATCCTTTCGCATGGTGATTGAGGACTCGCTGACTCCGGAGGAGAAATAGCCTATCCAGGAGTCGGAAACACCGTTGCCTGCTATAATTGTGTGGGTATTTTCCTTCTTTTTTGCGTTGAGAATCAGGACGTCCGGTTTTTCATCAACCGAGAGTTCGTATGAGTCGGGGGAGTCGAGAATCTGCTCGAGACTGGTGTAAAGTGAGACGCCGCGCCAGTAAAAGACAGAATCATTTTGTTTCCCCTTGACCACTTCAATGTGTTTGCTCACGCCGTTGAGGTCAAAGTTATATTGAAGAGAGGTAAGATGGTCTGGAGGCAGTTTGACCCAGGGCGACATTTTTTCCTTGAGTGCGGATAGGATTTTTTCCGGCGTTTCCGCACACGGGACACTCATCATGAGAGTCATGAAAATGAGGGAATAAAGTAAGCAGGAGAGCTTCTTCATTTTTGCACACCTCCATTCAATGATGAACACAAGACTTTGACATCCTGCGTATTTGACAGGGAAACTCAATATATTGTTCCTTTGAAAATGATTCTTTTTAATTCCATCTGCGTAACTCTGCGAAATCTGTTGATTATAGAATTCAGTTATCTCCTTAAATAGATAGATGTGTCATCAATCACACACAGGCATTTTTTTCACTTGACGCTTAAAGAGTGAGGGGACTAATTTCCAACACTG
>JAPLSR010000391.1 GCA_026398545.1 Candidatus Sumerlaeota bacterium
GTGGGAATGGTTGTCGGCGTGGGTAGGTTTGTAATGAAGGGTGACTGGATGATTCCCGGTCCGGGAACTTGAACAGTCGGCGCAGGGGTGGGTGTCACAATAAAAGGGGACTGGAAAGGGCTCTCCCCCGACGGCACCTCAGGAAGTTGCAGGAGGGGCGGTTTCCCTATTCCTGTGGGAGTGGCAAATGGGCTCTGGGCTTCAGAGGTGGAAGGCGGAAATGGCGATTGGGTCTGGACCGGAATAATATCCAGAGGCGAGCCCTTGCCGCTCATGGAAAAGATAACCTCCTGCTCAGATATTGGACCGACATTTTCTTCACCCGAGGTTATCATGCGGTTAAGATTTTTCTTCCGTATCTCCTCCAGCCGGCGTGCGGCATCAATATTTTTCTTATCCTCCTGGAACGCCTTTTCATAAAGGGGAAATGCCTCGCGGAATTTGCCGTCATGATAAAGTTCCTCCGCCTGTTCAAAGGTGTTTTTTCCACTGGCAGCGGGAGCGATTTTTTCTCCGGTTCCCTCCTTTGCCCTTTCAATCTTCTGAATTCTTGCACGTGAGATGGTCAGGGTGACCGCGGATGTCTTGAAGGTAATATTATCCGGTGTTTCATTCTGGATGGCGCCTTCAATCTTGTTGCCATCCTTCAGCCACAAAATATCGGCGGATGCCAGAAGAGGCACCAGAAATAGCGGAATAAATATGACAATAAACAACCTCATATTTTTTTCTCCCGAAATGAGTGAGAAAGGCTTGAAAAATGAATAAGGATGTTTATGTCTTCTTATGGGGGATTGTCAAAGATTTTTTCCAGCCATTACATCACCCTCACGCTCCGAGGGAATGGATGACCCGTTTGGATTTGTTCATCGGCTGGCGGGACATTCAATTTCTGTTGCAAATGTTCAACCCGTTTGAACAGAATCACTGCGATTTAATGACACCAAACAAAATTGGGGACACAAATTCATGAATTCACGTTCATGGAAAAAAAGGCGGTTGCTGTGCGTTTTTATCTTGATGGTGTGCGTCGCCCTCAGGGCTGACATTGTTACCCTGAAAAACGGCCAGACCATTGAAGGGACAACGCGAAAGGTCGGGGAGAACATGGAAATCATAACCGGCACCGCCCGCCTCGTGCTCCCTACAAGCTCAATTGCAAAGATTGAAAAAAAGGAATTTATTACAAAGGAGGCTGAGGGAACATCCCTGACACCTGAACAGCTCCGCCAGAAAAAGGCGCAGAGCCTTTTTCATGAAGCCGAGGTTGCGCTGGATAAAATGGATACGGTCCGCGGGATTATGCTCCTGGAAAAGGCGGTGGATGCCGACCCCTGTCATGAGGAGGCACTGGAAAAATTGATACGCCTCCTCTATGAGCGCCGTGACTTCAAAAAGGCAAAGGAATACCTGGACCAATTGAAAAAGGTGAAACCACTCCTCCCGGAATGGCAGGAACTTGAGACCAGGATTTCTGATGGGTGCAAGAAGCTCCAGGAAAGGGAGCAAATCGCAGCCGGTCTCGTCTCCCAGGGCGTTCTCACCGGTACGATATCCGCCCCGGGCGCCATCCCCGCCCCACAGGGCACACCAGCCGCGGATTTTTCCGGCGCCTACTATGTGGAGTACAGCTATTGTGCCCGCATCCAGCAGAGAAACGATATCGCAACTGTGGCGCTTTACGCGCAGAACCCCCAAACGCCTGCGGTCCAGTTCTCTGCCAGTGTCAGGGCAAACGGCATCATCCTTGACCTCTCCCGTATCAATCCTGCGATAGCGCCGGAAAGCATTTTTGCCACCATAAACCCTGAGGATGGTTCCTATTCACTCAATAATGAGGGAACGGTTATTTCCCTTCTCGGCAAAAAAATCACAAATGAAAAAGAGCTGGAGGGGTTTCAGCAGTTGCTTGCAGGGAACTATGAGGTTGCAATGACCGCCTTTGAACAGGCTGTCAGGACGGCGCCGGATAATCCCCACATCCTTTTTGGTCTTGGACGCGCCCAGATGCTCTCCGGCCGCGCCGAGATGGCACTTGTCACCTTTGACAAGATTAAGGAAAATACGAGCTTCACCAAGTATTTCCTCATGGAAAAACTTCTGAACATCTCACGGGATTATGCTGAGGCACAAGTGATGAGCGCCAGGGGTGAAAATGCTATCGATGATTATGAAGCCGCATTCAAACAGTTCCCCTTGCGCGTGCCCGATTTCGGACCATTTGCCAGTCTCCTCGAGAAAAATGACAGTGTCAATACCATAAATGCAGGTAATATCAAAAGACTACTCGAACCCTATGCCAAAACATTCAAGGCAATTGAAAATACTTACAAGAAATCCTTTTGCCGCTGGTCGGTTGACGGCAGTCTCAGCTCCACCTCAGACACTCCAGACGCATCAAACTATCTCACCCTGGCACAACTTATCCTCCTTCAGGCAAAACTCGCCACGTTTGAGAATCGCTTTGATGATGCCCTTCTCTGGTCGCGCCGCCTTCTCAGGATGGGGGAACATCTTAACCACGGACGGCTTGAGCAGCACCGTCTGGGAATGAAAATTCAAAAACTGGGCGCAGAGGCGTTCAGAGACCTCATCTGCACCATCCAGACACCTGAACAGGCAGATGAGACCGCCAAAATCCTGAATGAAATCCTTCTGAGAAAGTCCCCCACTGATTATCAGAATCTCGTCACCTATGAACGCGTGGAATGGCCCAACGTGGACAAATCCCTTTACACCGAGGCTGCCTTGCGCGCCCGTATCGAGACAGTCTATCTCTCCATGCTACCGGTGGCGGTCGCCTCAAAAAAATATTACCTCATTCACAATCACCT
>JAPLSR010000427.1 GCA_026398545.1 Candidatus Sumerlaeota bacterium
ATATTCCCGACCCGGGCAAAATAAAGGAGCAGGTCGGCATTGACGCTAAATTCTCCAAGGCACTTGTGCTTGCAAAGAAAGACGCCGACGCCTTCCTGATAGTGTCAACCTCGTTTGATAAGATGCGTGAAGAAGCGGAAAAAAATAAATACAAGTTTCAAACACCCGAACCGTTCAACCACATCAATACACCAGAAGAACTTTCGGGCATCTCCAATTTCCCCCAACTCACGGTCAAGTCTAAAGAGGGAACCATCAGGACGTCGGAAATCACACAACGTGGGTCAGCCAAAAACAAGGTCACCGGCTATGCCGTGTGGTGCCTGAAGAGCAAAACTCCGCCCGATAAAAATAAGTTCAGACAGGAAATCCCCAGCCTGCAATGGTCGGTGGTCCAAACCAAGCAAAAGATGCTTCTTTTTGAACAACTGGCGGACATGCGCAAAAAACTTCAATACAAGGTGAATCCCGATTTCGTGAAGCCCCGATAACCCATTCTCGAAAGGCACAGATTGGGATTACGAACACTATCACGAAGACATACAAGTTCATAACTACAAATTGCAACCCCCATGTTATCTGGGGAATTATCATCCTCGCCGCCGCCGTTCGATTATTTGACCTTTCCTATACTCCCCATTTCTCCCAGCCGGATGAGAAATTTTCCCTTGATGCCGCAATACAACCCACATGGCGGGATACAATCCGATTTGTCTCACTGGACACACACCCACCTTTTTATTTCCTTCTCCTCCGTGTATGGCTGAAGATTTTCCCGCCCAATTATTTCTGGGCAAAGATACTTTCCATCATCTTCAATCTAACAAACATTTTTCTGATATGGAAAATGGCACATCTCTGGCTGGACCGCAAAACGGCGAACCTTGCGGCGCTCATAATTGCCCTTTCGCCGTGGAATATTTACTGGTCTCACCTTGCCCGCAATCACCAGATGCTCCCGCCGTTATTCACGCTTTCCTCGTGGGCTCTTATTTCCTGGCTTCGCCATGACCGGCGGCGTTTCCCCTTCTGTTACTGCATCTGGACAATCCTTCTCATCCAGACGAATTATTTCTCATTCTTCATCCTTGCCACACATGGCATGATTGCTGTCTGGGAATGCCGCACAAACCCCGCGCAACTTAAAAAGCCCGCATTGGCTTCAGCGATTGCTGTTGCAACCTATATCCCCTATCTTCCCATCCTGTGGCGGCATCTGGTGGAAGGTCCCATGAATGCCGGATTTTTCCAGCATGCCGTATCGCCTGCCTCTCTCTTTTACCATTTTTTATTTTTTAACATATTCACAAACAATCTCGCCGACCTGTGGTATCCGCCGCCTTCTTCAATGGCAGCCGTCCTGACAGGAGGGTTGATAATTGCCGTTGTAAGCATATATGCGGTCAAACGGGTGCGCGACATCTCATTTTATATCCTTCTCATGATGCCGCCGGTGCTTTCCGTGGCGGTGGCTTATATCAAAGGCACCACTATGGCAGAACGCTATCTCGGATGGTGTATCGGACCGTTCGCGCTCCTCTTTGCCGCAGGACTCACCGAGATTTACAAAGACATCAAGCCACGCCTTAATCGTTTTCCCCTTGCTACAAAATCCTGAAGTGAATTAAGAATCTCTAAAAATATGGGATTCACCACAGAGGCACAGAGAACACAGAGGATAATGAAACAAAAAAAAATATTGGAAACTCTCTGTGCACTCTGTGACTCTG
>JAPLSR010000482.1 GCA_026398545.1 Candidatus Sumerlaeota bacterium
GCGCTCCAGTCCATCATTGTAATTGCCTCCGCGCCATATCTCAGCACCCAGGCGCTTGCCTTTGATGCGGTCGGGCGCAATGCAATTCTCTCCGACCCCAACTGGGAGAATGGCGATTATTACGATTCTGAAGGTCCCTCCAACGGTCTTGCCATCGCCCGCATGCTGGGACATATCACATATCTTTCAAATGAGTCCATGGAGAAAAAATTCGGTCGGGAAAAGAACAAGAGCGCCAAGCCGGAGGACTACCTTGCCAACCAGTTTGAGGTGGAGAATTATCTCAATTATCAGGGGCAAAAATTCATCGCACGCTTTGACGCCAACTCCTATCTTTACATCACAAAGGCAATGGACAACTATGACCTGGTGGAACGCTTTGGAACACTCTCCGATGCCTTTAAAAATACACGCGACATTAAATTCCTACTCACATCTATCTCTTCTGACTGGTTATTCCCATCCTCCCAGTCGCAGGAGATGGTAAAGGCACTGCGGAGTAACGATTGTGACGTCACTTATTTTGAGATGAATTCACCCTATGGACATGACGCCTTTTTGATTGAGACGGAACCTCTGACGAAAATCATAAGACCTTTTCTGAAGCGTGTATCCGGCGTCTCACGGATAAAATCTGTCTCCGGTATCACAGAGCATCTGCCAGATGATATTCTCATCCGCCCGGATTATCGGATAATCTTTGACATGATAAATCCCGAAAGCAAGGTCCTTGACCTGGGGTGCGGAGATGGTAAACTCCTCCGGTTGCTTATGGAATTCAAAAAGGTGCGCGGCTATGGAGTTGAAATCAATCCTGATTTCGTGATTAGGTGCGTTGAGGTGGGGATTCCTGTGGTGCAGGGCGACATTGATACAAGTCTTTCCGAATATGCGGATGGGACATTTGACTATGTGGTATTAAACCAGACGCTTCAGGCAACTCACAATCCGGAGGGTATTATGCGGGAGATGCTGCGCATCGGTCGCCGCATTATCATCGGATTCCCCAATTTTGGCAACTGGAAGATTCGCCTGAAAATGCTCATCAATGGCGCCATGCCTGTTTCTGCAACACTCCCCGACAAATGGTATGAGACACCAAATATCCATCTGTTCACCATGGCTGACTTCCATGAAATCTGCAACAAACTGGGAGTGCGCATCCTTGACAAATATTATCTCCGGCGTGAAAGGATTTATAAAAAAGGCGTTTTCCCCAACCTGACCTCAGATCTTTGCATTTTTGAGCTGGAAGGGTTCTGAATTAAGGCATGAGGGAACGGGGTGTGTGAATATGATTAAGAATGACCAATGGATTGCCATGTTGTTGCCGCCAGAGATTCGCGCCCTCACACAGGATGAATTGATAGAGAAAATCAGGGGGTTGAAGAGTCACTACGGCGATACGGCAGTCATTCTGGCGCATCATTATCAGCGTTCGGAAGTTGTCATGATGGCGGATTTCAGAGGTGACTCCCTGGAGCTGGCAAGGCGGGCTCACAGTCTTGAGTCAGCAAAATATATCATATTTTGCGGTGTTCAGTTCATGGTGGAAATGGCGGCTATTCTCTGCAGACCTGAACAGAAGGTGGTCACTCCCGCCCCTAATGCGATATGCCCGCTTGCACACATGGCTTCGCTGGAGGATGTCACACGCGCATGGAACACACTTTCTTCCATAGTGAACATCAAACGCCTCATCCCGGTTGTGTATGTCAATTCCCTCTCCGAAGTCAAAGCCTTCTGCGGGGAGCGCGGCGGGATTATCTGCACATCATCCAACACCCGTGATGTGGTCAAATGGGTAATGAGAACGGGGGAGCGTTTCTTTTTTCTGCCGGATGAGAATCTTGGAGTCAACACCTGCAATGCGCTCGGGATTCCAAAGGATAAAATAGTTGCCTGGGACCCCGCCCTTCCCGATGGCGGTTGCGACCCGGAGGACATCAAGGGGTCAATGGCAATATTATGGAAGGGATTTTGCCACGTTCACACCGATTTCACCCTCCAGCAGGTAAAGATGGCGAGGGAGAATTATCCAGGGTGCCTTGTGGTGGTGCATCCCGAATGCAATGAGGAAGTGGTTGGAGCTGCCGATGCTACGGGCTCAACATCCTTTATCGTTCAGTATGTCGAGGAGGCATCGCCGGGCTCAACCATTGTGATTGGAACAGAATTAAACCTTGTGCGCCGCCTGACTGAAGAGCACCCTGACAAGACAATTATTGGGCTCTCCGATTCCTCATGTCCGGACATGTCACTTGTGAACCTGCGGAATCTTTTCTGGGTTCTTTCAAACCTGGGCAAGGTCAATATTGTAGAGGTGGATGAAAAGGTGAAAAAATTCGCCCGCATCGCCCTCGAACGCATGTTGACCCTGTAGCCTCCATTCCCAGCCGCTTTATGCAAAACTATAATGCCGCAATCACAAAATCGGATTTGAAAAATATTTCAGATGGTTATTGAACATCGGATAGAACTTCAGGTAATAAAATTACCAGTCTTCTGGTCGAATTGATAGAGTTGAAAAGGAGGTATAAACGCAGGCTCATTACCGAGTCTTATTTCCGGCGCTCATGAGGCCATGGATGGGGATTTTATGCCGATCCAAAAAAAGCCGTGATAAATGGCCCCATAAACTACAGGGGATTATAGCGGATTTTTTTGTAGAACCGATGGCGTCTTATACGGGTGGTAAAGAAGAACTCCGCATTTTATACGGATCAATCTAAACATTGTTAGGCAGTATGGGAGTAGGAGACTTCCGAGGACAACACACTCATACAAAGAAAGGAGACGGCTAGTCATGAATGTATGGCAGATTGTAGTATTCGGATTGGTCTTTGGCGTGGCGTTCGGTGTGGCGTTTTCTATCGTCAACCGCATGATGGATAAACGCAAGTAAGACGACTCGTGCCGAACCATCGGCTGGAGCACGACGCGGAAGACCGCGCGGCTCAGCCGTAACGTTCAACGGGAAAGAAATGGAAGATCGATACGAATGGGAAGTTCCAGAAGGATTTGATGCTTTCTCATACGCGCGTTTCTATGTCGATAAGGTTCTTCTGCCTGACATCGGCGTGATCGCGGAGAATAGAGAATGGTTGGGGCCTAATCTTGAATTCGATTGGTTCCGCCCAAGCCTCGAAATTCAGATTGCCGGACTATGCTTGATGGCGGGCCGCATGGGAAAAGAAAACTTTGCAGTTGCCCTCACATGTAGCGCCATCGACCTCCTTATTATCGGCTGGAATACGACGCTCGTGTCATTTCCGAGAGTAGCGTACACCCTTTGCAGAAACGTCGTCGAATCCGCGATTTTTTCGGTAGCTGATGCCCATTGTCGTGCCGAGTTTCGGAAGATTTGGCAGGATGACAAGGCTACAGGAGGAAAAGTGCTACACATGCTCTCCAAGCGACAATTACCTGAGGCCTTATTGGAGGAGCTGCAACGATGCTGGAAATTTGTGGTCAGCTATGGACACGTTAGCCCGATTCCGACCACGATGTCCGCTGGCGCTGGAACTCAGGTACCCGGAACGTCAATCATTGCACATGTCTTGGGTGGACCACAGAACGGCAAGTTACCTGAGGGCTTGTTGTTCCATCTCGGTGGTATGTTGGCTATGATTGCGGAGGCAAACCTGAGTACTTTTGCATTCACATTCGGTGAACGCTTGTCGGAGAATTCCGATTGGAGCGCGAAATACTCCGAACACCGACGGCGGATTGAGGAGCGCCTATTAAAAGGCAAGCAACGCCCAACAAACGCCGAACCAAGCGCTGCACCGGACGGCAATTCCACTGCGCTCCATTTCCACCGGTGAGATTGGACGTTCAGGAAAATATCATGCAGATAGATCTTTCCAAAGCCGCTCTGAGCGAAAAGTCGCTCCTTCAGCGTATGATGCAGCTCTACCAGTACGACTTCTCGGAGTTTGAAGGGAACGACTTGGATGATCATGCTTTGTTTAACTACAAATATCTCGACCATTACTGGGTTGAGGAAGGCAGAACCCCTCTGATTGTTAGTGTTGATGGACGGCTTGCGGGATTCGTTTTGGTAAACAAGCACTCATATACCGCACAGGAGAGATTCTGTATCGCTGAGTTCTTCATTATGCGCAAGTATAGGCGAAAGGGCATTGGCAAAGAGGTCGCTCACAGGGTGTTCGATATGTTTGGCCCGCTGTGGGAAGTCCAACAGACCAAAAAGAACACAGCAGCGCAAGACTTTTGGCGGAGTGTCGTGAACGAATACACGAATGGTGATTTTGACTTTTATGAGAACGGACTTGGCGATTGGGATGGCCCAATACTGGCCTTCAAGAGACAGACGAAAACATAACAAAGCCATGCAGTCGGATACTCATTCCTCGCGCCGCTGATGGCAATCATTAGACTTGAGAGATACGGAATGAAGACATACCACCCAGAGCCCAAGGTCATCAAATTCGACAACACGAACGTGACCGTGAAAATGATGGACGACTCTTGGATTATTGATCAATGTATCGGTCATTCGCCCTTTATTCCCAAACAAGGTTATGTCTGGAAACACGAAGATCGTTGCACTCGTCTGCTGATTCCCGGTGACCAATATGAAGATACTATGCGGTTCTTTCGTGACACCTACGGCAATGCGGCTGTAATTGCCTGGGATGGCAACGTGGCGCTTGGCCACATTATTTTCGTTCCCAAAGCAGAGGCAAGAAAACGGAAGATGCTGTTTCATGAGCGGATGCCGGCATCCGCTGGCGATGATAAGACTCTTGTTGTTGAAGCCGTGGCCTTCTGCTCCATCGGGGGGCAGAAATACAGAAGGCGCGGGATCGGCAGGGCGATGGCCGAAATGATGATCGACTGGGCAAGCCAGACTGGCTGGGCCAAGATACAGATTTTCGGCGTTACATCGGGATTATTCCCTGGAGATTGGAGGGACTCATGTATGCCACCGAAGTCCTTCTGGCAAAAATTCGGATTTCAGGTCATTGGACAGACCAGAGTCAATAAGTCTCTCCGGGATGTCATTGACATCGTTGGAGAAGATGACCCACGACACAGCGAGGCAGAACGGAGACAGAAACAGGAGATCAAGGTGCAACTTCAGCAGGGGCTTATTCCAGAGGAGGAGTGGGCCTACGATTTTGATTTAGAAAAAAGTCTAACCAACGCCTTCGTAAATATTCTGAAAAAATGATTGAATTTTGTTGCTGACAAAAATAAAAAAATAAGAAATTTGATTTTAAAGATTTTTGATAATTTTACAAAAGAGAATTATATTAGAAAAGATGGGACACAAAGACGTGAGCACAACAATGATTTATACCCATGTATTGAACAAAATAAGGCATGGAGAAAGAAACCCAGCCGATGGGGTGTAAGCCGGTTTATACAGTCTGTATATCTTGGAAGTAATTTATGGATCAAATGACGATAAATGTTTGATTTAATTGTCATTATTTGAGATAGAAAGAAGAGACGGCAACTTCTTATACAGAAAGAGACTGCGTTTGCCGTATTATACAGACTGTATAATCATTGTTCGACATCCAGGAGAATGAAGATGACAAGACTAGCGATCTTATCCGTTTTGATGGCCGTCGCGGCCTCGGGATGCGGCGTGTTGACTGAGAGATCTGCAAGGGGCCGTGACCACCTTCTCGGCTGGTATGAACTGCCTAATCGTGATCATGACACCCGGAAGGTCATAACAGGTCCCGGCACCCTGATTCCGGTCTGCAGAATTGACCGAACCTATTACACGGTCTGCAGAGGCTTCGAAGTCCCTCTCAAGGAATGCGCCGAAGGGCTGGAATGGGCTCCCTCCCCATCCTCAATGGAGGGCACAACAATCGGTTTTGACGCGGAGTCGAACGAGGTGTATATCCGTATCGTGGATCAGGGACTCAGCGGCATGAATGACGTGTATATTCCCGGAGAAAAGCGACTCATGAAAAAAATTGACAAGCCATCGTGGTTCCCGATGCTCAATACCGAGACCAAGCCACCGCGGACAAATGATGATTTTCTTGGATGTTATCGAGTCGCCTGGATGCCCGTAGTAAGAATGACGGTGCGAAAAGAGGCAGAACGTTATTACTGGGTCACGCATTTGCAATCGCGGGAGCATGATGATGATGTCATAGAACTTACACCTTTCCCGGACCGATTGGGTTTCACTATCTCTGACCCTGACTACGAGGACAAAGTCGGGCTGATATATAACGAATCCTTGAAGCGATTCGAAATTACTTCATCGGGACTGTTGTTTACCTTCGCCAAGATGCCGCTCGTGCGAGTTGCATCTGAAGCGCCTTCCCAAAGCGATGCGGCTCCTAAATCCACGATGAAGGTCGGCATCCCATCGTGGCATTAGGAGCTATCGAGATGACAGATGTGTCGAACAATCCGATCCAGGCGACGCGTGACCGCGCCTGATCGATGTCTTTATGCATTCTATAATCTTAACTGATCAATGAGAAAAAACAAGTGTAGGAGAAAATTGTGATAGCAAATTGGCCAGATCGCACTGAAGAATCAAAAAGGAATTGGAACCTTAATGCCGATTTCTGGGACAACTATATGGGAGATGATGACAATCGCTTTCATAGAGAAATCATCATTCCAGAAACACTCAAGCTACTTGAACCTATACAAGGGCAACGTATTCTTGACATTGGGTGTGGAAACGGCAACTTCTCTAGACGCCTTGCAAGAGTAGGATTGATAGTAGTGGCGTTCGACTTCAGCGAGAAGATGATCCAAAATGCTATAAAGCGCTCGCAGGAAATGCCATCAAATCCTACCTACATAGTTCTTGACGCAACCGACGCTCAAAAGTTACAAGCCTTGGGAAAGGAAATGTTTGATTCTGCTGTCGCGAACATGTCTCTCATGGACATGTCTGATATATACCCCTTAGCATGTGCCTTACAAACAGTTTTAAAGCCAGGAGGTCGATTTGTGTTCTCTGTCATGCATCCATGTTTTCAACCACCAGGCCTCAGAAAGGTAGTAGAAGAAAGGGAAGTGGGAAATGAAGTTCAATTGACCAGGTCCATCATCATATCAAGTTATATCCGGTCGGAACCATTCGAAGGGGTAGGAATTAGGAATCAGCCTGAACCTTCACTGTACTTTCATCGTCCTCTGTCAGAACTATTAGATGTCTTCTTCGAGATTGGCTTCAGACTTGATGGTATTGCTGAGCCTGTATTTACAGAATCGGCTGAAAATAAAGGATTCGATTGGTTTGAGATACCTCCAGTCCTAATACTAAGGATGAGAAATCAGAATAGAGAGTAGATAGAGAATGCATAACATGCGGTTGAAGTTGACGCCTGGTGCCATGTTATGTAACTGTGATGTTCATACCCAAGTACTGTCTCCTAATTACCTAATCGGCGGCGCAACTTAACCGCGTCGTTGACATGATCTGACAGAACGGACAGCGAGATGCGGATACCGATAACTATGTGCCACGGTACGAGTTGGCAGCCACAGAAGGTCAAGCGCCAGAAGAACCTTCTCACGGCGGGCCGCTTTGAGCGGTATTTTGGGATAGCATCCGAACTGGGTTTCCAGTCGATTTCCTACGACGACCTGGCCGAGTGGCGCAATGGGACTGGCGATCTGCCGCAGCGGCCGATCATGTTTGATTTCGACCATCCTGATTGGTCTATCGGCAAGTTGATCTGGCCGATCATGCAACGCTTCGGCTTCAAAGGGAACCTGTTCGTCAATACCTCGCCGATGGAGAAGACCGAGAACTGGATCTACATGAAGTGGGATCAGCTCAGGGAGCTCGTTTCCGATGGATGGCACATAGGCGCACATACCTACCGACACTATAGAATGGATTATCTGGCGAAGAAGGATCCCTCCGGTGGACTGATCCGTGAAGAGCTTCAGAAGGCTGACGAGATGCTTGAGGAGAATCTGGGTATCGTTCCCCTGGACTTCGCCTTCACCTCTACCACTTGGAGTCAGATTGCGGAGGATGAGGTGAAGAAACGATATCGCTTCGGACGCCTGTGGATTATTGGCACACATTACGACACCGAGAAGGGGCGGGTTCGCTTTGCGGACCTCGTGGGTGTTCCCGGTGCCGACGAGGAAGACGGCGGTCCGCCTGGCGCGGCGCGATATATTACTCAAGAGACCCATCCCTACAGACTGCCGTCCATGGAACTGGAAAACCTGATCTTCGAATACGATGCGTTTCGAGCCTATCTGAAGGGAGCACTCAAGGAATGACAGTGGAAAATGCCAACCACCGCATGCAGCGGACGCACACAAGCTGCACCGCTGATGCGCAACGTTCGGTGGAAAGACGAGAAACAAAGACATGAACGAGCCACTCTTCCAGAAAATCGACTGTTTGATGTTCAACGTCCAGGACTTGGATGCCGCCTTATCGTTTTACCGGGACAAATTGGGCCTCCCCTTGGCTTGGCGCACAGAAACGGGACTGGCGTTGCGGGTTGGTGACTCCGAACTCGTGCTAGACAAAGGCGACCCAAGGGAACCCGAAACAGACATAATGGTGGCTTCCGCGGAGGATGCCGCCCGCCGGTTTGTTGCGGCTGGCGGCAGTATCGTGGCTGGCCCCTTCGATATCAAGATCGGCAAGTGCGTGGTCGTTGCCGATCCGTGGGGTAACAAGTTGGTGCTCTTGAACTCAACAAAGGGACTGCTGAAGACAGACAAGGACGGTTTTGTGGTCGGTTGAGAAAGTCAGAGGAAGCACCAAACCAAGGCATGGTGCTGACGGCTTTCAGCCGCCGCACATGCCGGACGTTGTGCGAACGAAGAATGACGAACACGTACACATTTGATACACTGATACGCGATGCAGGTGAAGCTCCGCTGGAGGGATGGGACTTTCCGTATCTGGCGGGTCGCAAGACTGACATCGAACTTCCCTGGGACTACACAGCGATCATACGCTCAAGAATGGAACACACCGATTCGATGCTGGACTTGGGAACTGGCGGCGGCGAGTTCCTCTCGTCTCTGGCGCCCTTTCCTTTCCGTACGTGCGCCACCGAAGGTTATCCGCCAAATGTCGGTGTGGCAAGGAAGCGACTTAATCCGCTGGGAATCGAAGTTCACGATACGACCGCCGACCCAAGCAACCGGCATCTGCCGTTCACGGATGGCGAGTTCGACCTCGTCATCGACCGGCACGATGAATACGTTGCCGCAGAGGTGTTCCGCATATTGCGGGCAGGGGGGCATTTCGTCACGCAGCAGTGTGGCGGATACGGGGAAGTTGAGTTGATCGAATGGTTCACAGGCAAGGACGCCATTAAGCCCTTGGACTGGACGGCCGCTGTGGCGGTAGGTGAACTGCGGGAAGCGGGATTCCGGATCACGAATGCACAAGAGGCCTATCCGGAGTATTCGTTTCTGGACGTTGGGGCTGTCGTGTATGATCTGCGAGCAAGGCCGTGGAATGTGGGGGAAAAGGATTTCTCGGTTCAGAAGTATCGGGACCGCCTCTTGGCGATGCACGAGCACATACAGAAACACGGCTGTTTCACCGTGAAGGACCAACGGTTCCTCATCGAGGCGGTCAAGCCGCCAGCCTCGGCAAGACAGAAAACACAACCATCGCGTTCAGCCGACGCGCCAAGGCCGCGCGGCTGACGCAGCACGTTCGCCATGCGAAAAGATTAATAGGCAATCAGGCCAGTTGGTTTTTTTGTGCGGATGATTGCCTATTGGGGATCGGTTGTCTGTCCTCCATAGTGGGTGTAACCTGTGATTGAGTATGAACTTGCCGTCGCGCCTGCGGACTCCCAGGTTTTGTTGTCGAATCGCTCATCGCAGTCACAGGTAGATCGCGCCGATATTCTTTGATGGTTTCTTCGTCGGAATTCTGAACGAGGATAACCGCCGTGCCGGAGGTCTCCATCGTTCCCGTATTGGCGACAGTCATGGAAATGGCAATGTCCTCGCCGATTTCATCAGGACTGGGATCAGACTACACCCTAAATGACTTTTTAATCCCGGAGAAATTGAGGAGAAATGGGGGACAAACCCTGTCCTATTTGACATTGTATAATTTGGGTGGCCAAGAGTGTGGAAGCCATGCTTCAGCCATGTTTTGCGGCAAGCCATTCATCCCGCTATCAAAGTGCAATCCACTGTCTTTACCTGCCTGGGGGGCGGATTCGAAATCTTTTTCGTTGCGTATGGGCACGAAAATTATTTAGTCAGGGTTAGTTTTTGTTAAAGAATATTATGCGGCGGGGCATTGATAAATTTTATGAACAGGCTCCTGACATTTCAATTAGACCAGATTACCGTCACATCCGCCTTTCAGAGGCTCCAATCCAATCTCTCAACCGGTCAATCGGAGACAGTAATTAGCGGTTTTGCGGGGTCATCCCTTGCATATCTCCTGACTGCCTTAGCCCGGAAATCAGCACGACCTGTCCTTGTCATTTCATCCAGAAGGGAACGTGCGGAGGAACTCATGGATGACCTTGAGTTCTTCGGCGTCAACACCGTCTATCATTTCCCTGCATGGGAAAATCTGCCGTATGAACCCGAGGAACCCCACACTGAAATTGCCGCAAGGCAGATGGACGCTTATGGAGCCATGTTACGCATCAGGAATGGGGAGAAATGGCAAGCCGGCGAGGCGCCGGTCATTCTTGCGCCTGTGGATGCATTGTTTCAGAAACTCCTTTCACACGGCTTTTACGGGCAAAAATGCTTTCGCATCAGTCGGGGTGAGGCTGTGAATCTTGATTCACTCTCCGCACGCCTCATCAATGCCGGATATGAACGCACAGCCGTTGTGGAGACCCGCGGAGAATTCAGCATCCGCGGCGGGATTGTGGATATCTTCACCCTGACTCACCAAGACCCAATACGCCTTGACCTTATCGGGCGTGAGGTGGAATCCATTCGCCCCTTTGACCCTTACACACAGCGTTCCTCCCAACCAAAGGAATCCCTTGAGGAGATTATCATTCCTCCGGCGCGCCTCAGCATGATGCTCAGGGAATCGGTCAATAATAATATCCCCCTCGTGCCCATCTTTGACTATCTCTCCGGGGATACAATTATTTTTTTAGACGATAGAGAGTCATTCAAGACGCAATCGGAGCATTTTGAGCAATTGGTGGAGCGACAATATTTTGAGGTAAGCGCAAAAGGGGAGGGAGTTATACCTCCCATGCAGCTTTATACAAACTGGGAGACCCTTGCCACCCATTTTGAAAGATATCAAATCGTATCCCACAGCCTGCTTCCAGTGGGAAACGGGCAGATGTCAGGTCTGATTCGTTTCCAGACCGCATCCTTCCAGGATGTGCGTCCCTCTCTGGACTATTATCTGGATGTCCTGAAGATAAGGCAGGCAAGGGGTTATCACATTAATGTGGTCTGTGACAATGAGGGGCAATTGCAGAGGTTTGACGAGCTCTTAAGAGAGCGGGAGGTCAGCGCCGCCACATTTGTCAATGGGGCATTTTCCGCCGGCGCAATCCTCCAGGCAGGAACTTCCGAAGAACTGCGGGAGATTGTCCTCTCTATCGGGGGACTTCATGAAGGGTTCATTATGCCAGACGCCCGAGTCCTCTTTATCACCGACCGTGAAATCTTCGGGCGTTACAAGAGACGCCACGTGTATCGCCGGATTTACAAGGGGGAGCCGGTTTCAGCCCCGTCTGAATTCAGGCGTGGTGATTATGTTGTCCATGTGGAGCACGGCATTGGTCAATTTCTCGGCATACGGACTCAGATGATTGACGGGCATAATGTCGACCTTCTTGAAATTCTTTATGCCGAAGATACGCGCCTGCTTGTCCCTGTTGATAAAATCAGATACATCCAGAAATATTCCGTCATGGATAATCTCCAGCCGCCTCTTGATGAGCTTGGCTCCAAGGCATGGCTGGCGCGCCGGAAAAAAACGGAAACCAGGATTTTTGAGATGGCGGAAGAGCTGCTCAACCTTTATGCCCAACGGAAAATCGCAGGAGGATATGCCTATAATCCTGACACGGTCTGGCAGAGCGAATTTGAATCCTCTTTCATCTACGATGAGACCCCTGACCAGATTACAGCCATTGAACAGGTCAAGCGGGACCTTGAAACTCTCAAGCCAATGGACCGCCTGGTCTGCGGGGATGTTGCATATGGTAAAACGGAGGTTGCCATCCGCGCCGCCTTCAAGGTGGCTCAGGAGGGGAAGCAGGTGACACTCCTCGCCCCGACAACCATACTCTCCCAGCAACATTATAACACATTCTCCGAACGTTTTGCCGAATATCCCTTCAAGGTGGAGATGCTCAGCCGTTTCAGGACACATTCAGAGCAGAAAAAAATCCTGGAGCGTCTGAAAAACGGTGAAATCAGTATTATTATAGGCACCCACCGCCTTCTGTCAAAAGACGTAGAATTCTGCGACCTTGGTCTTGTGATTGTGGATGAGGAACAGAGATTTGGCGTCCGGCACAAGGAACGCCTGAAAGAACTCCGCACATCGGTTGATTTTCTCACACTGACCGCAACGCCAATCCCCCGAACTCTCTATATGGCGCTCTCCGGTCTGCGCGACCTGAGCATAATCAATACACCGCCCCCTAATCGCCTCCCCATCAGGACTAAAATCATCCACTGGGATGATGAATTGATAAGGGAGTCTCTCCTCCGGGAGATGAACCGCAGTGGGCAGATATTTTTTGTTCACAACAGGATACAAACCATCGAGCAAGTCGCACGCCACCTGCTGAACATCGTCCCTGAGTTGAAAATCGGCGTCGCCCACGGACGCCTGAATGAGCATGAACTGGAACAGGTAATGGTGGACTTTATCGATAAAAAATATGATCTCCTTCTCTCAACAACCATCATAGAAAACGGTCTGGATATTCCCAATGTGAACACGATAATTATCAACCGTGCTGATGCCTTCGGGCTGGCGCAGTTATACCAATTGCGTGGACGCGTGGGGCGCGATGTCAGACAGGCGTATGCCTACCTCATCACGCCCACGGGGGAGGCTATCACCAATGCCGCCGTGCGACGCCTCGCCGCCATTGAGGAATTTACCGAACTGGGGGTGGGGTTTAATATCGCCATGCGAGACCTTGAAATCCGCGGAAGCGGCAACCTCCTTGGAAAGGAACAGCATGGATGTATCATCTCTGTGGGGTTTGACCTGTATTGTTCCCTCCTTGAAAAAACGGTCAAACATCTGAAGGGCGAGCCGGTGGAGGAAGACCGCCCGGTGGAAATAAAATGGGGCGTAGAGGCGTATCTCCCATCGGATTATATCCCTGTCGAATCCCAGCGTGTGGGAATTTACAAACGTCTTTCAGAGGCACGGACGCTTGAGCAAATCCGGGATATCCGGGAGGAGATGCGGGACCGCTATGGGGAGCTGCACGAGGCGGCGGAAAATCTCTTAAAAATCTCAAGCGTCAGGGTTCTGGCAATTAAAATGGGATTGCGGCGTGTCGTCCTCACCCTGAACGGTTTTAAACTCACAGCTAATGTTAATAACAACGTCCTTGCGCTTTCTGAAAAATTAAAAACAACGGCACGGGAGCTGGGAGAACGGGCATCCGTCACCATCGAAGATGAAAACACACTCCATGTGCAATATCCCAACTGGAGCAGGCAGCCGCGTCTGGACAAGGCACTGCGCCTCCTGAGCGGCTGTCCGGTATCCGCCGGTTAAAGGTGGTTAAATGACATCCCCGAGCAAGAGCATTATTCTTGTGATGGTTATACTTCTCTCTTCAGGTGTGGCTCGCGGAGACCGCATCATTTTGAAAAACAAAAGAACCATTACCGGTCGCCTTACAGAAAAGGGGAACGACAGAATCACCATTCAAAGCCATAGTGAAGCCCTGACATTTCATGAGGATGACATATTGGAAATCGTGGAGGAGACGCCTGCTGAAAATTTTCTGCTGGATGCCCAATCAAAAACCGTCACGGGAAATCTTGCCGGGGCATTTGATTCCTATGCCGAATCACTTTCCGCGGGTCTGCCATATAATCGCCTCGAAGAACACATCCTTTTACACAGGCAGAAAATCCTTGGCGTTTTTCAGACACTGGACGGGGTAAGGAAAGAAAAGATGGGCGTTCCCATGGCAAAAATCCTCCCGCAAAGGGGACAATCCTATCTCTCTGACAGTGCCACAAGCCAGAGCCTCGATTTCGGATACTTCATGGTGAAATTACTTTCCGAGACCGGCGGGTCCGCCAGGGCAAGGGAAATCCTTTCCTCTCTTCCACGGCGCATGTTTGACAATGACCCGGTCAAACGCTACTTCGCACTGAAAGTCCTCAAGTCCGAAACTCTGCGGCTTGCGGAAAGCGGTGACTTCAATTCCGCCCTTGCAATCCTGGAAACCATCCAGGGGCTTGATGCAAACCTTGGCCGCTCCAGCCGCATTCTCATATATATGAAATGGGCGGCTCATCTGCGCGACCAGTCTCAGTGGAGGGAAGCCGCCGACATCTATGCCGGACAATTGAAGCCCCTCTCCATAGAGATTGCCGCCAACCGGTTTTCCTTTCTCATCGATAAACTGCAGGGTTCGGCAAAAAATGTGGATGATTATGCAAAAGGGATTGAGATACTTGAGAAATATGGCGTACTTCTTTCCCCCGCAGAGGCACGGAGGCATCTGGTGGAATTCTCCACTGCCGCAGGTAAACTGGCGCTGGATGACAATGATACCACAACCGCCCGTGCCTTTTTTAATCGCGTTTTCCTGACAACGGGGCAAAAAGACCCCGAACTTCTCAACCTTTGCACTTATAAAGAGAGCGCCCTTGCCCTGAGAAATGATGACTTCCTCGGTCATTATCGTCTTGGGATATTTTGCAGAAAATCCGGTCTCATGAAAGAGGCAGAGAGGCATTTCCGCCATGCGGCAAACGCCCCCGAGCTCCGCGCCTCCGCCCTTTCCGAAATCCGCATGATGCGTGCTCACGAGCGAATTGAAAAGATAAATGAGGCAATGAAACTCTATGACCGCTCAGAATATATTGCCTCGCTTGATGCCCTCCAGCCCCTCCTGAATGATACATCCACAACAGAGGGACTGGCGGAGGCAAATCGTCTGGCAGAACTTTGCCGCAGGAGACTCCGCGCCGAAAGTGAACAGCGCCCGATGAAGGCGCTCGTCTATTACCAGCAGGCTGAACGTCATTATCTCCTTGAAGAACATGACGCCGCCATACTTAAACTTGAAATCATCCTGGAGAATTACCCGGATACACCCATTGCGGAAAAGGCGAGAGAACTGATGCTCGCCGCAATAAAAAAACGCAACCTTGCGCAACTTGAAAAAACAACAAGAGGCGCGGATTTTTCATCGCCATCCACCACGAAAAGCGCCTCATCCAATACAAATGATTTGAACTCGCAGATAAAAGAACTCATGAAGATACTCGGAAAAGAACAGC